>JBOHCO010000375.1:0-3322 GCA_050698895.1 Streptosporangiaceae bacterium | reverse complement strand
CCGTGGCACCGGACGCTCCCGCCGCGCCGCCGCGCCGCCGGGGCCGAGGCCGCGGTCGGGCGGCTGCGGCCCGCCTGCGCAAGTCGAGGCGGCGGGTCTACATCCTGTGCGGCTCGGCCATCGTAGCCGCGGTGATCATCGCGGTCGTCGCGGTCATCGTCGAGCTGCCCAGCCCGGCCCCCAAGAGCAACTTCATCAACACGCTCCAGCCGGGCGAGTTCAAGGCGGTGCCCAACGCCTGCACGGCGGTCAGCCCCAGCCTGCTCAGTCAGAACCTGACCGGCCAGGCCCGCAAGGTGACCTCGACCGGGACCGGCTCGGCCAGCAGCCAGTGCAGCTTCACCGTCGACCACCGGCCGGTGTTCCGGGTCCTGCAGATCACCATCCAGGCGTTTCAGCCCAGCCTGGTGGTCGCGGGCAACGGCAGCGCCACGTCCGGCGCGACGGACGCTTATTTGGCTGCCCGGCAGTCCCTGGCCAGCCCGAGCAAGAAGTCGCCGCTGCCCAAGGCCAGCATCACCAGCGTTTCTGGCCTCGGCCAGGAGGCGATCAGCGCCCTCCAGGTCCTGCACCGCGGGCGCACGGTGACCGACCTGATCACCGTCGTGGCCCGGGAGCGCAACGTGCTGCTCACCGTGTTCATGCAGGCCCAGACGGCCGGCGGCGGTTACGGGCCGGTGTCGAGTTCCGTGCTGGCCGGCGGCACCCAGACCGTGGCCAAGGCGGCGCTGGCCAAGGCCGAGACAGAGCCGACGGTCAAGAAGGGCTGACCTCGCCCGCTGACCCCGCTCGCCGTCCCGACCGGCGGCCCGCGGTGTGGGATCGGTCACTCCCGGCAGGTCGTAGGCTGGTCAACCGTGCTGATTCTCGCGTTCGACACCGCGACGCCCGCCGTGACCGTGGCCGTCCATGACGGTGTCCGGGTGGTGGCGGAGGAGTCTGCCGTGGACGCCCGGCGGCACGGCGAGCTGCTGTCCGTGTTCATCGACAAGGCGCTGCACAGCGCCGGCGCCAGCCCGGCCAGCCTGACCGCCATCGCGGTGGGCACCGGCCCCGGCCCCTACACCGGCCTGCGGACCGGGCTGGTCACCGCGCGGGTGCTCGGCGCCACCCTCGGCCTGCCCGTCGATGGGATCTGCACCCTGGACGTGATCGCGGCCAGCGCGGCCGAGGCCGCCCGCGGCCGCGAGTTTCTCGTCGCCACCGACGCCCGCCGCAAGGAGCTGTACTGGGCCAGGTACTCCGCGTTCGGGCAGCGGGTCACCGGGCCGGAGGTCAGCCCGGCCGCCGACCTGCCCGCCGGGCTGCCGGTGGCGGGCGAGGGTGCGCGGCTCTACCCCGAGCTGGTCGAGCAGGCCCTCGAGCCGGCCTACCCGTCCGCGGCCCGGCTGGCCGCGCTGGCCGCCGAGCGGATCGCGGCCGGGACGCCCCCGGCGCCGCCGCAGCCGCTCTACCTGCGCCGGCCCGATGCTAGGGAGCCTGGCCGGCCCAAGCGGGTGACCCCGTGACCACGCCCGGCCCGGCCCCGGCCGGGCTCCGGGTGATGACTCTGGCCGACCTGGACGCGGTGCTGGAGTTCGAGTTCGAGCTGTTCGGCGAGGAGGCCTGGTCCCGGCCCATGCTGGAGGGCGAGCTGGCCCAGGTGCCGGGCAGCCGCCACTACCTGGTCGCCGAGCAGGAGGGCCAGGTCGTGGGCTATGCCGGCCTGCTGGCCGCGGGCAGCCAGGCCGACGTGGTGACCATCGCGGTCACCGGCCGCCGCCAGGGTCAGGGCACCGGCGCGGCCCTGCTCGCCGCGCTGCTGGCCGAGGCCCGGCGCCGCGGCTGCACCGAGGTATTCCTGGAGGTACGAGTGGACAACCTGCGGGCCCAGCAGCTGTACCGCACCCGCGGTTTCGAGCAGGTCGGCATCCGGCGCGGCTACTACCAGCCCTCAGGCGCCGACGCCCTGGTCATGCGCCGCAGCCTGGCCACTGAGCCGGCCGCCCAGGCCGAGGACCCCGCCGATGACGCTGCGGGGGACTCGGCCGGGAACGCCGCCGGGGCGACCGAGCGAGGCGCGCGATGAACGGGCCCCTGGTGCTCGGCATCGAGACCTCCTGCGACGAGACCGGCGCCGGGCTGGTCCGCGGCCAGGAACTGCTGGCCGACGCCGTCGCCTCCAGCGTGGCCGAGCACGCCCGGTTCGGCGGCGTGGTGCCCGAGGTGGCCAGCCGGGCTCACCTGGAGGCCATGGTTCCCGCCGTGGACCGCGCGCTGGCCACTGCCGGCGTGCGGCTGAGCCAGGTGGACGCCATCGCCGTCACCGCCGGCCCCGGCCTGGCTGGCGCGCTGCTCGTCGGCGTCTGCGCGGCCAAGGCCTACGCCCTGGCCCTGGGCAAGCCGCTCTACGGCGTCAACCACCTGGCCGCGCACGTGGCCGTGGACCAGCTGGAGCACGGCCCGCTGCCCAGCCCGGCCATGGCGCTGCTGGTCTCCGGCGGTCACTCCTCCCTGCTGCTGGTCCCCGACCTCACCCAGGAGGTCGTGCCGCTCGGCGCCACCATCGACGACGCGGCGGGCGAGGCCTTCGACAAGGTCGCCCGCGTGCTCGGGCTGCCCTTCCCCGGCGGCCCGCACATCGACCGGGTGGCCAAGGAAGGCGATGGCCGGTCCGTGACCTTCCCCCGCGGGAAGTACCGCGACGGCACCTCCGACTTCTCGTTCTCCGGCCTGAAGACCGCCGTGGCCCGCTGGGTCGAGGCCCGCGAGGCCGCCGGCGAGCCGGTCCCCCTGGCCGACGTGGCGGCCTCCTTCCAGGAGGCGGTGGCCGACGTGCTCACCCGCAAGGCCGTGGACGCCTGCCGGGCCCAGGGCGTCGACCACCTGGTGATCGGCGGCGGGGTGGCGGCCAACTCCCGGCTGCGCGCCCTGGCCGCCGAGCGCTGCGAGGCGGCGGGCATCGCGCTGCGGGTGCCCCGGCCGGGCCTGTGCACCGACAACGGGGCCATGGTGGCCGCGCTGGGCGCCGAGCTGCACGCCCGCGGCGCGGCCCCGTCCTCGCTATCCTTCCCGGCCGACTCGGCCCTGCCCATCACCACGACGGTCGCCGCTTAGCCCCGGCCCCGGCCCGCCGTCGGCCCCAGCCCGGCCCGCCGTTCAGGCCGTTCGCCGGGCTGGTGTGTGGCCCAGCAGCTGGGGCCAGCGAGGCGAGCGGTGCGGCTGTGACTCGGCGGCTGGCCTTCGGGGCGCCTGCTTAGGTCATTCAGAGCGAGCCGCGTGCTCGGGAGGCCTCCCGATCGCCTGACCCAGCCGCCTAACGTCATGGTTGGCCCTCTGGTGC
>JBOHCO010000374.1:0-2264 GCA_050698895.1 Streptosporangiaceae bacterium | reverse complement strand
GCGCGGGACGCACAGCCAGTCCACCGAGCCATGCCGGCTGACCAGCGCCGCCGAGCGGCAGTCCGACAGCAGCGCGTACTCACCGATCGGCAGGCTGTCCATGCTGCTCCCTCCCCAGGCCGCCCTTTATCTCCCCCTCATCCCCGCTTGCGGTACACCACATGCCGGCGCAGCGCGCCCTAGTCGACGTCCTCCCCGGTCAGGGATCTCGACCCGCCGATGAGGGTCGCCGGTGGCGGCCTCGGCCCAGGCCATCCCGGCCCGCGTCTCGGCCCGGGCGGGCGGGTCCGCTCACCAGCCTGATCCGCCGGTACGCCGAGGGCGGCCTCACCATCCCGGTATCAGGGACCTTCCGCTCGCTAGCGCGGACGGTGCCCGCCGGGAAGCAGAAACCGGCCACGTCCGCGGCAGGATCGCCCTGACCGCTGAGTAGTTTTACGGGCGTAGCTTCACCGGCGACGCCTGATCGCCAGGCGCGGCGATAACGACGGCGGGGTGGCCAGCCGGTGCCCGCCCCGCCTCCGGTCGCCTGCGGTCGCGCGCATGGCCGGGACGATCTCGCTGGTAACCAGGCCGGACTCGGTGGTCAGCTCGTCGATGATGGAGAACGCGGCGGCGATCCGCTCGGGCCTGTCGATCACGATGGTGACCACCGGGACGTGCCGGCCGAGCTGGAAGATCCGGTCGCCGTGCGGGGCGTGGTCACCGTGGAAGCCCCAGATCCCGCGCACGGTGGTGGCCCCGCTCAGCCCGGCCTTCCGCAGCCGCCCGACGATGGCCCGGTGGATCGGCTGTCCGTCGTGCCGGGCCGCTTCCGAGGTGTAGACCATGAGCTTCTGCCACAGCGCCCGCCCCTCGCCGTCGGTCGCCGGCAGCTCGCTCGGCCGGGCCAGGAACTGGCCCTCCCGCTTGCACACGCGGACCCGCTCCAGGGTCAGCAGGGGGCGGGCCAGCAACGCACCCAGCTCGGGCAGGACCCGGCTGATCCGCTCGCCCGAGCCGACCGCGATGACCATCATCGGCACCTCGGCGTTGGGGCTGAAGAACGCCGCCCGCTCGCGCTGCCCGCGGGCCGTGCCGTCCACGCCCAGCAGCGCGGTCGCCCCGGCGATGCCCCGCCGGTGCAGCAGGTCGCAGACCGCGATGAACGCCGGCGTCCGGTAGGCGCGCTCCTGGCGGCCCAGGTACATCGTCAGCTTGGTCGCCTCGTGCCGGTCCTCCGGCAGCGAGACCGGGATGATCTCGCCGGTCAGCAGCCGGGCCCGCTCCAGGGTGACCAGACCCGGCCGGTTGAGCTCCAGCGTCCGGTCGAGCACCGCCTGGATGCGCGGGCGGCTGTCCACCGCGACCGCGATCAGCGGCAGGTCCTCCGACAGCGTCAGCGACTGGTCGGTGCGCAGATGATGCTTGAGCCCGAACCCCTCGGCCCCGCGCAGCAGGATGCTGGCCGCGATCTCGTGCCGCGCGTACTCCTCGATCAGCGCGTCGGCCACGAACGCGCCGCCCACCCGGTGCCGCTCGCCGAAGTAGCTGGTCAGCTTCAGGCAGTCCTCGTTCACAGGTGCCCCTCGATCACAGGTGAGCCCCGATCGCCCGGCCCAGCGCCGCCGCGGCGACGCCGATCACCAGGCTGGCGACCACGTTGACCACCGCCTTCAGGTGCTGGCGGTCCTCGGCCAGCCGCTCGGTCTCCAGCATCCAGGTCGAGAACGTCGTGTAGGCGCCGACCGCGGCCGCGCCGGCCAGCAGCGCCTGGTCCGGGCCGAGCGTCAGGCCGCTCAGCAGCCCCAGGATCGCCGCACCCGACATATTGATAACAAAGGTCCCGTACGGGAACCCTCGCCCGACGCGGGAGCCGACCAGGCCGTCGGCCAGGAACCTGACCACCGACCCCGTCCCGCCGATCAGCACCACCCCGGCCCACAGCAGCAGGCTCACCGGCGCACCTGCACCCGGCGGACCATCGCGGTGGCCAGGTAGACCGCGGCGTAGCCCGCGACGATGCTGGCGGCCGTGTACCCGGCGGCCAGGCCCCAGGCGCGCGCGTCGATCATCTTCAGGATCTCCACCTGCATCGTGGAGAACGTGGACAGCCCGCCGCACAGCCCGGTGCCCAGCAGCGGCCGGCGGTAGCTGGACAGCGGCAGCCGCTCCTGGAGCCGGGTCACGAAGTAGCCCAGCAGGAAGCAGGCCGCGATGTTGACCGCGAACGTCGGCCAGGGCCAGGCCGTGGCCGGATGCGGGAACGCCTCGGCCAGCCCGGC
>JBOHCO010000373.1:0-3258 GCA_050698895.1 Streptosporangiaceae bacterium | reverse complement strand
AGCGCCACCGAGAGCCCGGCGAAGATCAGCGGGGTGGCGTTCACCGCCGTCTCGGACAGCGGGCTGAAGACCTGGCTCACCGTGCCGTCGCTGAACGCGGTCCCCAGCGACTTCTGCTGGAAGATCGCGCTGACCGTGTGCGGGTTGAAGATCGAGCCCTGGAACATCGCCAGGTACGCGTCCGCCGCGGAGTCCCACGCCTGGGCGATGGCGTTGCCGGGCGCGGAGAAGAACTTGCCCCAGGCGCTGAGCACGACCGGATCGGTGAAGGCGATCAGCAGGCCGCCGACCACGATGGCCACGATGATGGCCAGGACCGTCACGACGACGGAGTTGCCCTCCACGATCGACTGGACCAGGATCCGCCCGAACGGCTGCCGGGGGCGCTCGTCGGACGTGGAGGCCGTGACGTCCGGGCTGCCCCCCGTGAGGTCCAGGGCCGCCGGATCGGGGGCGGTCGGCGGCTCCTCCTCCGGGACGGCCGGCTGCTGGGGTGGTGGCTCGTCGCTCATGATGACTCCCCGGCTGACTCATCGCCGGACCTCTCTCCGGCCCCGTCGGCCTCGCCGGCCGGTACCGCGCTCTCCTGGGCCGGGGCGATCTCGGCCTCGGCCGGGGCCGCGCCATCCTGCGCGCCCGCGCCCGCCATCAGCATGCCCAGCTCCTCGACCGGGACGGTCGGCGGGCGGAAGCCGGTGATCCGGCCCTCGTACATCACCGCGATCCGGTCGGCCAGCGCGTACACCTCGTCCAGCTCGGCCGAGATGATGACCACCGCGACGCCCTTGTCCCGCTCCTCGATGATCCGCTTGTGCACGAACTCGATGGAGCCCACGTCCAGGCCGCGGGTCGGCTGGCTGGCGATCAGCACCCGCACGTCCCGGCCCAGCTCACGGGCCAGGATCACCTTCTGCTGGTTGCCGCCCGACAGCGTGCCCACCGGCGTCTCCACCGAGGTGGTGCGCACGTCGAACTGTTCCACCCTGGCCGTGGCGTTATCCTGCGCCGCGGCCAGGTTCAGCGCGATGCCCCTGGCGTAGGGCGGGCGGTCGAACACGTCCAGGATCATATTGTCGGCCACCGAGAACGTGGCCACCAGGCCGTCGGCCTGCCGGTCCTCCGGCACGTAGCCGATGCCGTCGCGGATGCGCTGGCGCGGGCTGTGTGTAGTGATATCCCGCCCATCCATGCGGACCGACCCCCCGGCGGCCGGGAGCAGGCCCATCAGCGCCTCGCACAGCTCGGTCTGCCCGTTGCCCTGGACCCCCGCGATGCCCAGGATCTCGCCCGCCCGGACCTGGAACGACACCCCGTCCACCGCGTGCTGCCCGCGCTCGTCATCGACCCGGAGGTCGCTGACATCGAGGACCACATCGGCCGGCCTGGCCGGTTCCTTGCTGACCCGCAGGGCCACCTGCCGGCCGACCATGAGCGCGGCCAGCTCCTCGTCCGAGGCCGTCGGCGGCCGCTGGCCGACCACCTTGCCGCGCCGGATGACGGTGATGACGTCGGCGATCGCCTGGACTTCCTTGAGCTTGTGCGAGATGAAGATGATCGACCGCCCGCCCGCCTTGAGCTGGCGCATGATCGTGAACAGCTCCTCGGTCTCGCCCAGCGTGAGCACCGAGGTCGGCTCGTCCAGAATGAGCACGTTGGCCTGGCGCACGAGCGCCTTGATGATCTCGACCCGCTGCTGCACCCCGACGGGCAGCTCCTCGACGCGGGCGTCCGGGTCCACCCGCAGCCCGTAGGTCTCCGACATCTCGAGGACCTCGCGGCGCATCCGCCGCTGGTCCAGCAGGCCGAACGGGCGGGTGCGCTCGGCGCCGAGGGTGACGTTCTCCGCGACGGTGAAGACCGGCACCAGCATGAAGTGCTGGTGGACCATGCCGAAGCCGGCGGCGATCGCGTCCTTGGGCGAGCGCAGCGTGACCGGCTCGCCGTCGGCCAGGATCTCGCCCTCGTCCGGCTGGGTCAGCCCGTACAGGACATTCATCAGCGTGGTCTTGCCGGCGCCGTTCTCGCCGAGCAGCGCGTGGATCTGGCCCGGCTCGACGGTCAGGTCGATGGCGTCGTTGGCCACGAGGGCGCCGTACCGCTTGGTCACGCCCCGGAGTTCGAGCCGCACCAGTCCTCCTTCCCCGAAAACCGCAGCAGCCAGGGCGGCCGGATGGCCGCCCTGGCGCGTGTGCTGGCGAGTTCCCCTAGGTGGCCGGGCTCTTGGTGGGCGTCTGGATCGTGCCGGCCTCGATGCCCTGCTTGATGGTGTTCAGCTGGGACTGCACGGCCGAGGACACCGAGCCGGAGAAGTCATGGAACGGCGAGAGCACGGCCCCGCCGTTGGCCAGGGTGCCGATGTAGTCGCCGCCCTTGAACGTGCCCTGCGCCGCGGCCAGCACCGCCGCCTTGACCGAGGCCTGGATGCCCTTGGTCACGCTGGACAGGAAGTACTTGCAGTACTGGGCGGCGCTGACGCAGCCGTCGGTGTCCACCCAGAGCATCTTGACCTTGGTCGAGCCGGCCGCCGTGTCGGCGTTCTGGACGGCCTTGGCCGCGCCCAGGCCGACGTTGCCGGCCACCGGGAAGATCACGTCGGCGCCCGAGCTGATGAAGGTCTGGGTCAGCGTCTGGCCCTTGGTCTGGTTGGTGAAGTCGCCGGTGAAGCTGCCGTTCTGGGTCTTCTCGTTCCAGCCCAGGACCTGGACGTTGGCGTGGTTCTGCTGGTTGTAGTACTGAACGCCGTCCCAGAAGCCGTCCATGTAGATGGTCACGGTCGGCAGCTTCTGGCCGCCGAAGGTGGCCACCTTGTGGGTCTGGGACTCGGCCGCGGCCAGGTAGCCGCCGAGGAAACCGTCCTGCACGGTGTTGAAGACCAGCGAGTCGACGTTGCTGATGACCGGCGAGTAGTTGTAGTCGACGATCGCGAACTTCTGGTTCGGGTTCGCCTTGGCCGCCGTCTGGGTGTTGTCGCCCATCAGGAACCCGACGGTCACGATGATCCCGCACTTCTGCTGCATGAAGGCGTTGATGTTCGGCGTGTAGTCACTGGCCGACTGCGACTGCAGGTACTTGACCGAGATGCTCGAGTCGGCTGAGGCCGCTTCCTGCATGCCCTGCCACGACGAGGCGTTGAACGACCGGTCGTCGATGCCGCCGGTGTCGGTGACCATGCATCCGAGGGTCTTGGTGCCGGATGCGGCCGCGCCGCTGCCCGAGCCGGCCGAAGCGCTCGTGCTCGCGGTGCCGCTGCCACTGGGG
>JBOHCO010000372.1:0-1004 GCA_050698895.1 Streptosporangiaceae bacterium | reverse complement strand
CCGCCGGGCTGACCCGCTCTCACCCGGCGCGATCGACCTCGCCGGGCCCAGCAACCGGTGGAGCCAGCAGCTCGTGGAGGAGGCGCTGCCGATGGTGCGCGACGCAGCCCGCCAGATCATGGATGTTAACGCTCCCTTCGGCCCCCGGGGCTGAGGCTCCAGCACCGCCCGGTCCGGTCCCGGTCCCGTCATTGCCCTCCGGGCGGTCGGCCGCAACGCCCGCGCAACGCGAAAGCCGAAGACCCGCGGCCGGCCGGCTACAGCCCGCGGGCGGACCGGGCCGCGGCCGTCTTGGCCGCGACCTCCTCCAGGTACTGCCGCGCCTCGCCGCGGGTGGTGATGCCCGCGACCCGGGCCTGGATGGCCGGGCGCTCTTCGGCGGGCGACAGCGCCTGGTCGTAGCGCTCAGCGATATGCAGGAACCCCGGCAGGCTCCCGTTGTCCACCGGCCCGTCGTCGCCCGCCTGGCCCGCCAGCTGGGCCAGCACCGGCGTCGCCGCGGGAGCGGCCGCCACCGCGGGCAGCGTCTGCGGAGCAGACCGGGGCTCGGCCAGGGAGAGCAGCGAGGTCACGTCACGGGCGTGCCGGTCGCGCTGAGTCAGCGGAGGGATCCCGAACAGCTTCTCCACCGTGGCCGGGATGGAGGCGTGATCGTAGGTCCGGTGGTCGATCAGGTTCTGCGGAATACGCGGCGACACGATCACCGCCGGCACCCGCGGGCCGTACTGCTGGAAGGTGAAGCCGAACTTGTTCACGCCTCCCGGCGTGACGACCTTGTCGCCTGGTGACACGGCACCTCCGGGCACCGCGCCGAGGTGATCATAGAAGCCGCCGTGCTCGTCCCAGGTCACGATCAGCAGGCTGGTGTCCCACAGCGGCGAGCTGCGCAGCGCCTCGTAGGTGGACTTGATCAGCTTCTCGCCGGACCGCACGTCATCGAGCGGATGCTGGGACTGCCCGCCGCGGTAGGTGTCGCTGGTGAGGTCCCCGTAGTTGGGCTCGAT
>JBOHCO010000371.1:0-3775 GCA_050698895.1 Streptosporangiaceae bacterium | reverse complement strand
GACTACCGCACGCGCGACCGCAGGTCGATCCCGCGTTCGGACATGCCGCGCGCGACCGCCGCATTCAGGCCGCTGGTGGCCTCGCGGGTGAGCTGATGGCCGGGGCCGAACGCGCGCTGGGATGCCGCGAGCACCGCCTCGTACTGGGTGACGGCGCGGGCCAGTTGCCCCGCCGCCAGGTACGCAGCAGCCAGGTCGCCGCTGGCGCTGACCGTGTCGGCGTGGTCCGGGCCCTGGAGCCGCTCCCGGCCGGCCAGCGTCCGCTGGTACAGCGGGATGGCCTGCTTGGGCTTCGAGGCGGTCAGGTAGGCCGAGGCCAGGCCGGCCCGCGCGGTCAGCGTGTCCAGGTGCCCGGCACCATGCACTCGCTCGCAGTCGGCCAGGGCGCGCTGGAACAGGGCGAGGGCCTCTTTGCGCTGTCCGGCGGCCTGGCAGGCGGCGGCCAGCTCACCGCGCGCCGTGGTGGTCATCGGGTGGTCGGGCCCCTGGGCCCGCTCCCGTTCGGCCAGCACCTGGCGGAAGCCGGCCAGGGCCTCGCTCACCTGGCCCGCGGCCAGGTAGGCCCGGGCCAGCGCCTCCTGGGCGGTGAGCTGGTCAAGCACCGACCCTCGCTGGTCTCCCACGTCGGCCAGCGCGCCCCGGGCCAGCCGGATCGCGTCATCGTCGCGCCCGACGGCGTGGTAGACACGGGCCAGGGCGACGCGGGCCACCCCGGGCTGCGCCTGATCGGCGGCGGATGCCCGTTCCTGCTCGCCGAGGACCTGCTCATACATGGCGATGGCGTCCTCCGGGCGGCCCGATGCCTCGCAGGCGGCGGCGAGCTCCTCCCGGATCAGGACCGTGTGGGCATGGCCGGGGCCGAGCGCCTGCTCGCTGACCTCGAGCAGGCTCTGCCAGTAGTCGACCGACCGGCTGTCCGCGCCCTCATTCCGGAGACTGCGCCCGGCCTGGATCAGCACCGGATGGCAGCCGCCGCCCCAGAGCAGATGCCCGGCCAGCCGCTGCAGGCCGGCCGCGCTGTCGCGCAGCCGCTGGGCGACTGCCTCCGGTATCTCAGGCAGCGACCACGCCTGGAGCAAGGCGTCCGCGGCGGCCAGCACCAGCCCGCGGCGCTCGTCGGTCGGCAGGTGCTGGCGGGCCAGCGACTGGACCGCGGGGTGGACCAGGACCGTGCTTGCCGCGCTCTGATCGTCGATCGACAGCAGGCCCGAGCGGGCCAGGTTGTGGACGGCCTGGGTGGTCAGGGCGCGCTCGGCCGGCCCGGCGGGCCGGCCGGTCAGATACTCGCAGGCGGCCGGGCTGGTGAGCACCACTCCGGGAATGCCGTGCGGCGCCAGCAGCGAGATCAGGCTGAGGGCCCGGCTGGCCAGCCCGGCCGGGGCCGGCCGGTCCGCCGTCCTGACGGCCAGCGACCAGGTCGGCACCAGATCCCGCAGGTCCCCGGCGCCGCCCGAGTCGGCCAGCCGGACCTGGTACTCGGCCAGCCGGGAATGGTACTCACGGCAGCCGATGCCGTTCGCGGTCATCACCGCGGCGGCCTGCCCCAGCGCGAGCGGCCAGAACCCCAGGTCCCTGGTCAGCTCGAGGGCGCCCGTCCGCAGGGCGGTGTCGGTGTGCAGGTGGGCCGACAGGTAGCTCATGGCCTCCCTGGGGCTGAACGGGCCCACCTGAACGACGCGCCGGTTAGCGGCCCCGGCCGCGGCGTCCCGGTCCGAGCCCGTGACCAGGACCCGGCCGGCCGGACCGCTGGGCCAAAGCCAGTCAGGAACAGCCCCCCCCCGCAGATCATCGAGGACCACGACCCACGGCCGGTCCGCGGCCGCCAGCCAGGCCACGAACCGGGATGCCGCCTGTTCCGTGCTCTGGGCCGCGACGCGCGGGCCCACATCCCGCAGCGCCTGGGCATAACTGCACAGCACGGCGTCCAGGCTGGCCGCGGACACCCAGACGACCAGCTCCACGGCCTGATCGCGGTACAGCTCACGGGTCACCGCCGCGGCCATCTGGGTCTTGCCGGTGCCGCCAATCGCGCCGATGCGGTCGACGGCTGGCACCAGGACCACGGTCGCGCCCAGCGGCACGCTGACCGCCGAGCTCAGCCCGGTCTCCTGACGCGGGACGAACATCTCGGCCAGGGCCGGGATGCGGCCAGAAACTATTTGCGGCACCGGCGGCTCCTCGGCGATAGCAGACCGGAGAGATTATGCGATTGTGCGGCCGGGGAATGCAACCACGGAGCGTGGCTCCGTCGGCGGAGCTACCCGCCGCAGCGCCTCACTCGCGGTCTCGCTCGCCGAGCGCGCGCAGGGCCTGGTCGAACGGCCGCTCCAGCCAGGCCAGGTGGTTGGCCTCGCCGTGATGGTGCGTGGTGAACCGGTCGGACCTCCGGACCGCGGTGTGCCGTACGTAGTCGCGGGCACCCTCGACGAGGGTCCGGATGTAGCGGAGGCCCTCGGGATCGCTCATCGTCCAGGCACCGCCGCAGGCGATGTAGACCGGCGAGGTGTGCGCGAATATCCGGCGGCCCCAGTCATCAAGGTGATAATCGACGCCGAACGCCCGGCAGGCTATCCACGAGTTACCGTCGATCCGCAATTCCCCGCTGATTTCGGCCTGCCGCCCGCCCTTGGCCTCGGCCCTCATGACGACCTCGCCGTTACGCACCACCTCGATCGAGCGAAGCGGGAAGATGCTGCGCACCTCGGCCCGGACACTGACCGTTCCCGGCCCGGAAAGCTCGACCGTATCGCCGGGCTCACTGCCGTCGGCCGAGAGCGTCACCAGCGGTCCGCCGGAAAGGAACGTCCGGCCCGACCGCACCGCCCGGCACCAGGCCTCATAGCTGAACTCCTCGTCCAGCCGCGCGTACGTGCGGTAGAGGCCGACCGGCACGCCGCTGGACATCTTGTCCGTGCCACCGACGAGCGGCAGCCGGTAGCCGCTGTTCAGGTACCGGTAATACTCGAGCATCGCGTCGTCGGAATGGGCCAGCATCTCCACGGCGTCGGCCCGGCCGGTCGCCACGAGAACGGCCGGCTCGCCGTTCGGATTCGGGAAATGCGCGGCGACGACGGTGCCGCCCTGGGCGTGCCGGTTTTCCTGGCCGACATACGTGAGGTAGCCGCCGCCATCGACGACCGCGGGCCGGCCCGAGAAATCCTCGGTGTTGGTGAACAGCGCGCCCCACTGCGTCTGCAGCAGATTGACGACCCGCAGATCCTCGCCCAGCTGCTCGAGCTGAGCTCCGGGAGCGGACAGGAAGTGCACGTGCGAGTCGCCCGACCACCATCCTTCCGCGGCCAGGTCGGCGAAGCGCCTGATCCGCAGTGTCAGGTCCCGCTGACCCGGCTCGATCCGCACGGCCTGCCGGAGCGGCTCGTACTCGAACCCGCGCGCCACGTCCACGACCACGTCGCCTCGCGGCAGCCACCCCTGGCAGGTGCCGTCGATATACGCGTAGCTGCGCTGCCCGAGGCGGGTGTCACCGCCGACGTCGTAGTGCCAGCTGCCCAGATTCTGCGCGACGTGGTTGTGGTGGCCGTGCGGCTGGTAGGGAATCCCCTCCGCCGAACGGAAATGGACCCGGCACGGCACCGGCCGCCCGGTCGCGTCGTCGACGACGCTGACATGCACCCAGTTGCGGCCGCCTTCCAGCAGCTCAAGCGAGACCCGGCCAGCGTCGGCCCGCCCGTCCCGTTCCATATCGCCCCAGCGCACCCGGCCCAGCTCGTCGCCGTCCCGCCGGACCGCGACGGTGGCCGACGGCAGCGCGGCG
>JBOHCO010000370.1:0-2992 GCA_050698895.1 Streptosporangiaceae bacterium | reverse complement strand
GTGCAGGAACTGCTCTCTGACATCCCGCCCAACCTGGCCGAGGACGTGGTGCGGGGCAAGATCCGGCTGGCGGGCGGTGGCGCCCTGCTGCCCGGCCTGGCCAGCCGCATCGAGGCCGCCGCCGGCATCCCGGCCGTCGTGGTCGACGACCCGCTGCGCTGCGTCGTCCGCGGCGTGGCCGAGATCCTGGAACGCGGCCAGCGCAGCTAGCGCCAGCGCTCAGCGGCACAGGTGGGCCCGCACCGGCTCACCGAGCCGGGCCAGCCGCGCCTCCGAAGAGCGCGGCCGACCTCCCCGGCCACCTGACAGGGCCGCTCCGTGACGTCCGCCCAGCTGTAGTGCAGGGTGACAATTCCGGCGGCGGCCAGGAAGTTGTCTCGGTGCGCATCGCGCCACCGATCTCGGGCTCGGTGGGCCGCCCGGCCGTCAAGCTCCACGGCCAAGCCGAAGTCCGCGTAAAGGGTGTCGAGATAGTTCGACCGGGACCCGCGTGACTGCCGGGCCTGACGCTTGCCCGCAGGCAGGCCGTGCGGCCGCTCGACGTCCTGCACATAGCGAAACTCGAGCACCGACTGGATGCCCGCGCCGATGTCGTCCAGGGCTGCGGTTAGCTCGGTCCGCCAGCGCATCCTGGGCCGAAGTCCCATCGCTGTCAGCAGCGCCGTGTGAGTCGTGCGGCGTCGCTCGCAGGCGGCAACGGTCCACGCCAGCGCCTCATCGAAAGAGGCCGAGGCCTGGGCCAGATCGAGGACCGTCTCCTCGACCCTGGTCCTTGGCGGGACCCGGACGGGGTGCCGCGCCGCCGCCAGCCTGCCGGACTGGTGAACGATGATCCGAGGTGCCCTAGCGCCGCGCTCAGCCCCGGTTACCTTGATCTCCCGCTGCGGCGACACAGTCACATGGATCGCAGTAACCCGGGTGTCGGTCAGGCCGTCTAGCTCCGCGGCCGTCTGATGGCTCAGGGCCGCAGCCGGACCAGCGCGCAAGACAGCTCCCCACATGAGGCTCTCCCGCTCCGGCCAGCCGGTGAAGGTGGCGTAGATCCCTCGGTAGAGCGGCTGCCAGCGACCCTGGCGTAACCGGCGGTCAATAAGGCTCGCGTCCAGGCCAACCGCGGGCGCCTGCCAGCGCGCGATGACGCCACCTTGCTCGGCGAGCAGTTGCTGACAGCTCTCGCTGAGGAAGACAGGCATGCGGCCATCCTTCGCCGCCTGGGCCTTCCCAGCTCGCGCAGTAGCCACCCCTGTGGACGCTGGCGCTCATCCGCCCAGTCTGTGGACAGCACCTATGCCCGTTCATGATCACCCGGAGTTTTCAGTAACTATGACTGAAAAATCCGGGTGATCATGAACGGAGCCGAGCAAGCTGGCGGGCGGCGGCAGTGGCCGGGTCGCCCCAGATCACCGGCTCGTCAACGCGTGATGTCCCGTTCCAGGAGCACGGCGCTGTGCCAGGGTCCGTCGAAGTCCCGCCGGCCGACCTTGCGGAAGCCCAGCCGGGCGTAGTAGCGGCGCAGGCCGGAGTTGCCTTCGACGCAGTCCAGCCGCAGCACGGTGACACCCGCCCGGCGGCCCTGCGCGGCGGCCCAGTCGAGGAGCCCGGCGCCCAGCCCGCGGCCGGCCTGCGCGCGGTCGATGACCAGCCCGTGCACGTAGACCGCGGGCCGGTCGTCGGACCACACCGGATCCGACCAGAGCAGCCGCAGCGCGGCGCACACCAGCCCGGCCGCGCCGGCGACGTGCCACTCGCCCGCGGCGATCTGGCCCTGTACCTCAGCCAGCGACACCTCACCGGGGTGCCACTGCTCGATGCCGCGCTCAGCCAGCCAGCGCTCGGCCGCCGCGCGCAGGCCGAGAATGGCCGCCGCGTCGTCCGGGCCGGCCGGCCGCACGTCCGCCGGCCGCACGTCCATCGGCCTCACGGTAGCGTCCGGCCGGGCCGGGAAGGATGGGCCCATGACCTCGCGACCGCCGCTGGCCGAGCAGTTCGACCTGGCCCCGCATCCGGAGGGCGGCTGGTTCCGGCAGACCTGGCGCGCGCCGGTGACCTTCGAGCCGGCCGGCTACGACGGGCCGCGGCACGCGGCGACCGCGATCTACTTCCTGCTGCACCCCGGCGAGGAGTCGCGCTGGCACGTGGTCCGCTCGGACGAGCTGTGGCTGTGGCACCGCGGCGGGCCGCTGGACCTGCGGCTCGGCGGCCCGGGCAACGAGCCCGGCCCGGAGAGCCCGGTGCTGCTGGGCGCGGACCTGGACGCGGGCCAGCGGCCGCAGGCGCTGGTGCCGGGCGGGGTCTGGCAGCGCGCCGCGCCCGCGGGCACCGAGCCGGTGCTGGTCAGCTGCGTGGTCGCACCGGGCTTCGACTTCGCCGACTGCCGCCTGCTCTAGCCATTTCCCGCGTACAGCTCGCAGAGCAGGGTGATGGCCGCGTGGGTGGAGGGGTGCGGGTCGTCCCGGCGCCAGATGAGCTGGACGGCTACCGGCGGGGCATCGCGCAGCGGCCGGAACACGATGCCGTCGCGGCGGTACTGGGTGACGGTGCCCTCGGTGGTGATGCCGACGCTGCGGCCGGTGGCGATCACCGCCAGCCAGTCGTCGATGTCCTGGGTGTACTCGATCGCTGGTCGCGTCGCGTCGGGCCACAGGCCAGGGGTGGTGGTGCCGGTCCGCCGGTCGATGAGCAGGGTCCGCTCGCCGACCTCGGCCAGCGCGACGGACCGGCGCCTGGCCCAGGGGTCGTCGGCGGCCAGCGCGCAGTAGCGCCGCTCGTGGCCCACGACGGCACTGGCGAAGCGGTGCTCGTCCACCGAGGTGCGCACCACGGCGAGGTCGCAGGTGCCCTCGGACAGGCCGCCGGTGGCGGAGTTGGTCCGCACCAGGTGCAGCTCGACGTCGGGGTACCGGGCCGCCCAGCGGCGCTGGAACTCGGCGGTGTGCCGGCCCATGGCCGACCAGGCGTGGCCGACGCGCAGCCGGGTGTGGTCGGTGGCGGC
>JBOHCO010000369.1:0-2866 GCA_050698895.1 Streptosporangiaceae bacterium | reverse complement strand
TCGGCCCGCAGTTCCAGGCTTCGCCCGGCTCGCCGGACCGGCTGTCCAACCTGGACCGCTGCAACTGGTGCGGGATGCCCCGGTCCAGCCACGGCATGAACTGGTCGTGCCCGGCCGGCGACACCAGCCGCGGCAAGCGGTTCGTGGTGTTCGTCTGCGTGTCCGGCGTGCTGGCCCTGATCGGCATCGGGCTGCTCGCGGCCACCAGCCAGACGTCCTCGTCGCTGGGCTCGCTGGGCGCGGCCGTGCTGCTGTCCGGCCTGGTCCTGCTGGTCTGTACCGGGACGATCACCAGCCGGCGCGGCTAGGAGATAGCGGGTGACGGGGCCGGCCGCGGAGCCGCCGGCCGCGGAGATGCCGACCGCGGCCGACGTCGCGCGGCGGCTGGCGCAGGACGGCTACGTGGTCGTGCCGGGCCTGATGAGCCCCGCGGACCTGGCCGCGGCCCGCGCCGACCTGCACCGGGTGCTGACGGCCACGCCGACCGGGCGCAACGCGTTCGAGGGCCGGGCCACGCAGCGGGTCTACGCGCTGTTCGCCAAGACCCGGACCTTTGACCAGGCCGCCATCCACCCGCTGCTGCTCGGGGTGCTGGACCAGGTGCTCGGGCACTACCAGCTCAGCGCCCCGGTCGGCATCCACATCGGGCCGGGCGAGCAGGCCCAGATCCTGCACCGCGACGACGCGGTCTACCCGCTGCCGCAGCCGGCCCCGCCGGTGGTGGTCAACACCATGTGGCCGCTGGACGAGTTCACCGAGGCCAACGGGGCCACCCGGTTCATCCCCGGCAGCCATCGCTGGGCGCCGGGCCGCCAGCCGGCGGCCAGCGACCCGGTCGAGGTCGCCACCATGAGCCCCGGCTCGGCGCTGTTCTACCTGGGCAGCCTGTGGCACGGCGGCGGCGCCAACGCCACCGGCGCGCCGCGGCTGGGGGTGATCCTGGAGTACGTGGCGGCCTGGCTCCGGCCGCAGGAGAACCACTGCCTGGCCGTGCCCCGCGCGGTGATCCGCGAGCTGCCCGAGCGTCTCCAGGAGCTGCTGGGCTACAACATCTACCCACCGTTCCTGGGCTACGTGGACGGCGTGCACCCGCGCAAGGCGCTGGCCGCGGACGAGTAGCCGGGCCAGGGCTGGCCGAGGTCAGCCGGGCGCGGTCAGCCGGGCGCGGTCAGGCCGGGCCGACGCCCGGCACCGGGCGGCCGTCCTCCAGGTAGACCAGGCCCTGGCCGCGGCAGGCCGCGCGCACCCGCCGCCGGATGGGCCGGCGGAGCAGTTCCAGCGCCTCGCGCAGCGGCACCAGGCGATGCTCGGAGACCTCTTCGGGCTGGACGACGATCGCGCCCAGGATCTTGTCGCCGAGCGCGCCGCAGTCGAACAGGAAGCGGACGCCGCCGGGCCGGCCCGGCCGCGGGGTGCGGAAGTCCATGCAGACGAGGCAGCCGGCGGTGACCTCGATGCCGCACTCCTCGAGCACCTCGCGACGGCAGGCCTGCCACGGCGACTCGCCGTCGGCCTCCATCACCCCGCCGGGGATGGTCCACCCGGACTTGTAGGTCGGCCGCAGGATCAGCAGCCGGCCGGCCCGGTCGAAGATCATCGCCCCGGCCGAGACCGGGATGGCCGGGGTGTCGTCCTGCGCCCCGGCGGCGGTCAGGTCCCCCGCGCGCCCCTGGCCGGCGTCCGCCCCGGCCTTCCCGCTGATCATGCCCGCCACGTCTGAACCTCCCTGGCCCTATGCCATTGTTAATGCGCTGGTTTCCCGGTCGCCGCGTCGCACCGCCAGGAGGTTGCCCCATGGAGCACTACATCCGGCCCGACGGCCTGCCGCCGGTCAGCGGGTACAGCCACGCCGTGGCCGCCACGGGGCGGCTGGTGGTGATCTCGGGCCAGGTACCCGCCGATCGCGACGGCATGCCGGTCGGCCCGGACGACCCGGCGGCCCAGGTGCGGCAGGTGTTCGAGAACCTGGCCGCTGCGCTGGGCGCGGCCGGGGCGCGGATGGACCGGGTGGTGAAGCTGACGGTGTACCTGACCGACCTGGCCGACCTGGCCGAGTTCCGCCGCGTGCGCGATGAGTACATCACGCTGGACCGGCCCCCGGCCAGCTCGCTGGTGCAGGTCAGCGGGCTGGTCCGGCCGGAGTTCCGCATCGAGGTGGACGCGCTGGCCGTGACCTGAGCGTCGTCGTGCGGCCCGTCGCACGATCAGCCGGGGGGCCAGCGCGGGTCCGGCGGCCGGACCGCTCAGCCCGGCCGGCTGTCCAGCAGCCGGGGCAGGAACACGGCCGCGGCCACTCCGACGGCCGACGCCGAGGCCAGCAGCACGGCGCCGGCCGCCATGTCCTTGGCCGCCTTGGCCAGCGGGTGGTACTGGTCGGTGCACAGGTCGGTCAGGGCCTCGATCACGGTGTTGAGCGTCTCGGCGGTGAGGACCAGGCCGATGGCCAGCGCGAGGCAGGCCCAGTCGGTGGCGGTGACCCGCTCGATGATGCCGCCGGCCACGACCAGGGCGGCAGCCAGCAGGTGCACCTTCATGTTGCGCTGGGTGGCCACCGCCCGCCAGATGCCCTGGCCGGCGAACGAGAAGCCGCGCAGGAAGGTCATGACGGCGGGCGGTCGAGGCGGGCGGTCAGCCGGGCCCGGACATCGGGCCACTCGCCGGCCAGCACGCTGAACACGACCGAGTCGCGGAAGGTGCCGTCCTCGCGCTTGACGTGCCTGCGCAGCAGGCCCTCGCGCTGGGCGCCGAGCTTGGCGATGGCGGCCTGGGAGCGGGCGTTCAGCCGGTCGGTCTGGATCTTGACCCGGCCGTAGCCGCAGTCCTCGAAGCAGTGCGCGAGCAGCAGCAGCTTGGCCTCGGGGTTGAC
>JBOHCO010000368.1:0-6181 GCA_050698895.1 Streptosporangiaceae bacterium | reverse complement strand
TCGGCACCATCAGGTCGCGCGGCAGGTTCAGCACGGTCACCCGGTGCCGTCCGGGCGAGATGTGCACCACCATGATCGTGTCCGAGCAGCCGCAGCCGGTCCGCCCGACATGCAGGACGAGCTGCTCCCGCCGGCTCAGCCCGACCCGGCTGTCGGACCCGAACATCAGGATGTTCATCGCGCTGGTGGCGTACTTGGGCGGCCGCTTGCCCAGCCCGGTGACCGTCTCGTGGTGGATGCCGTCCCAGATCTCGCGGTACTTGAGGTAGCCCACCAGCGCGCCGGCCACCAGGACCGCGGCCATGACGCCCGAGACCCACGCGGTTATGACGAAGGCCAGCGACCGCCGCGGACGGCCGTCTGGGCCCGTCCGGCGGCCGCGGCCGCCATCCGCGTTCTTGCGGCGGCCCATCCATTTCATGCGCATGAGCCCTTCACCAGCCGACCGCGGGGTGCGAGCCGTCAGATCAGTGCCATGCTACGTGTGCGCCTGCCGCACGACGATACTTGACTTGCGCAACCTACCTAGTTCAGGCGCGGTCTTTGCCGAGACCTGCCCAACGGCCGGCCGTTTGTTAGACGACCGGCCGTCTAACGTTCAACGTCAGTGTTTGCAGCGACCGCCGGCTAGAGGCTGGCGACGTCGGCCTGCTTGGCCCGGACCGCCTCGGCCGCCGCGCGCAGCGCGGACAGCTCGGTCTCGGTCAGGTCCCGCTCAACCACCCGGCGGATGCCGGCCTGGCCGATCTCAGCCTCCACGCCGAGGTACACGCCCGAGATCCCGTACTGGCCGTCCACCCAGGCGCACACCGGCATGATGGCACCGGAGTCCTCGGCCACTGCGCGGGCCATGCGGGCCGCCGCCGCGGACGGGGCATAGTACGCCGAACCAGTCTTGAGCAGGCCGACGATCTCGCCGCCGCCGTTACGGGTCCGGTCGACCAGCTCGGCGATCTCCGCGTCGGACAGCAGGTCGGACAGGGGCTTGCCGTCGACCAGGCAAGCCGACGGCACCGGGACCATGGTGTCCCCGTGCGAGCCCAGGGTCAGCGTCCGCACCGAGCCGACCGGGACGCCCAGCTTCTCGGCCACGAAGTAGCTGAACCGGGCGGTGTCCAGCATGCCCGCCTGGCCTATGACCCGGCTGGCCGGGAAGCCCGAGACCTTGGCCGCCAGCGCCGTCATCTCGTCCAGCGGGTTGGACACCACGATCAGCACGGCCTCGGGCGCGTGCTTGACCACCTGCTCGGTGACCGAGCGGACGATCTTGGCGTTCACCCCGATCAGGTCCATCCGGCTCATGCCGGGCTTGCGCGGCAGGCCGGCGGTGATGATGACCACCTTCGAGCCGGCGATGGCCTCGTAGCCCTCGCCAGCCGGGCTGGTGGTCTGGCCGGTCACCTTGGTCTCGAATCCCTCGACGGGCCGCGACTGGTTCATGTCCAGGGCCAGCCCCTCGGGGCGGCCCTCCACGATGTCGGTCAGCACGACCTCGTCGAAGATGTCGTACTCGGCCAGTCGCTGCGCCGTCGTCGACCCATAGAATCCAGCGCCGACGACCGTTACCTTGCCTGAGCGGGCCATCCGCAGTGCTCCTCTGGTGTTGTTTCCTCGTATTTTTCGGGTGATCAGTGGCTGATCAGGACTAGGCGCGCGCCGCGCGCAGGTTGTCATCCAGCGCGGCCAGGAACTGCTCGGTGGTCAGGAACGGGGCGTCGCTGCCCACCAGCAGCGCCAGGTCCTTGGTCATCTTGCCGCTGATGACGGTGTCCACGCAGACCCGCTCCAGGGTGTCGGCGAACGCGGTGACCTCCGGGGTGCCGTCCAGCTTGCCGCGGTGCGACAGGGCCCTGGTCCAGGCGAAGATCGAGGCGATCGGGTTGGTCGAGGTGGGCTTGCCCTGCTGGTGCTGGCGGTAGTGGCGGGTGACCGTGCCGTGCGCGGCCTCGGCCTCCACGGTCCGCCCGTCCGGGGTCATCAGCACGCTGGTCATCAGGCCGAGCGAGCCGAAGCCCTGGGCCACGATGTCGGACTCCACGTCCCCGTCGTAGTTCTTGCAGGCCCAGACGATGCCGCCGCTGCCCTTGATGACCTGGGCCACCATGTCGTCGATGAGCCGGTGCTCGTAGCTGATCCCGGCCGCCTCGTACTCGGCCTTGAACTCGGACTCGAAGACCTCGGCGAAGATGTCCTTGAACCGGCCGTCGTAGGCCTTGAGGATGGTGTTCTTGGTCGACAGGTACAGCGGGTAGCCGCGGCCCAGCGAGTACCGCATGGTGGCGCGGGCGAAGTCGCGGATCGAGTCGTCGAAGTTGTACATGCCCATGGCCACGCCGCCGCCGGTGAAGTCGGCCACCGCCAGGTCGAAGGGCTGGCCGTCGCCGGACGTTGATAGCGGGGTGTAGGTGATGCGCACCTGGCCGGCGCCGGGGACCACGAAGTCGGTGGCCCGGTCCTGGTCGCCGTGGGCGTGGCGGCCGATGATGATGGGCTGAGTCCAGCCGGGCACGAACCGGGGGATGCTGGACACCACGATCGGCTCGCGGAAGACGACGCCGCCCAGGATGTTGCGGATGGTGCCGTTCGGGGACCGCCACATCTTCTTCAGCCCGAACTCGGTCACCCGGTCCTCGTCCGGCGTGATCGTGGCGCACTTGACGCCCACGCCGTAGCGCTTGATGGCGTTGGCGGCGTCCACCGTCACCTGGTCACCCGTGGCGTCCCGGTGCTGGATCGCGAGGTCGTAGTACTTCAGGTCGATATCCAGGTAGGGCAGGATCAGCTGGTCCTTGATGAACTGCCAGATAATCCTCGTCATCTCGTCGCCGTCGAGCTCGACGACGGGATTGGCCACCTTGATCTTGGACATGCCGCTGCGTTCCTTCCACCTGCTGCCATGGCGTCTTCGCGATGGCGGATAACTCGGGCTGGTCCCGCCCCTTGTGTTGAGACAACTCGGTCCCTGTGGTCGGCTGTCCCCTGGTCAGGTTCGGGCCGGGAAGACCAGTCCCGCGACCAGCAGGCCGACGCCGAGCACAGCGAACGCCGCCACGTCCAGGATCCGCCGCCGCGAGCCGAGCATGCCCGCCCGCCTGTCCGGCAATCCCAGCCTGGCCACGGCCGCCGCCAGGAGCACGCCTGCAATGACCAACGTACCGCCCCGCACATCCCGCTCGCCGCCGCGGATCCACACCAGGCCCAGTGCGATTCCGCACAGTGCGAGCCAGTAGGGCACCTGCCGGAACCGGGACCGGTCCTTGCGCTGGTCCCGGCGCTGGTCTTGGCTGGAGTGCCTCACCGCTGGTCCAGGGGGATCCAGGTCAGGCCGTGCTCGCCGATGTACTCGCTGTCGGGCCGGATCAGCCGGTTGTCGGCGTGCTGCTCGATGATGTGCGCGGTCCAGCCGGCCATCCGGGAGGCCGAGAACACCGGCGTGAACAGGTCGGTCGGGATGCCCAGGTAGTGGTAGACGGTGGCGGCGTAGAAGTCGACGTTGGGGTACAGGTCCTTCTCGGCCAGTACGACCTCCTCCATCCGGCGCGACATCCGGTAGTAGGTGTCGTCGCCGTCACGGGCCAGTTCCTCCGACATCCGCCGCAGGTGGGTCGCGCGCGGGTCCTCGGTCTTGTAGACCCGGTGCCCGAAGCCCATGATCTTCTCGCCACGGCGCAGCCGCTGCGCCACCTGGTCGCTCACCGCGTCGGCCGGGTCCCCCGCGGCGTTCGCCCTGATCGCCTCGAGCCCGCGCATGACCTGCTCGTTAGCCCCGCCGTGCAGCGGGCCGCTGAGCGTGCCGAGCGCCGCGACCACGGCCGAGTGCATGTCGGCCAGGGTGGCCGCGCAGACCCGCGCGGCGAAGGTGGAGGCGTTCATGGTGTGGTCGGCGTGCAGCACCAGGCAGGTGTCGAAGATCTCGGCCGCGCGCGGGCCCGGCGTGCGCCCGGTCACCTGGAGCAGGAAGCTGGCGGCCAGGCCGAGCCCGGGATCAGCCGGCGGTGCGGGCCGGCCAGTGCGGGCGGCCTCGAACGCCGCGATCAGGATCGGCTGCTGGGCGGTCAGCCGGGCCGCCTTGCGCCGGTTCGGGCCCGGCTCGTTGGAGCCCGCGTCGGGGTCGTCGGCGGCGGCCAGCGAGACCAGGCTGCGCAGCGCGGCCATCGGTCCCTGGGCCCGGGCGACCCCCGGGAGGCTGGCCGCGGCCAGCGCGCCCGTGGGCCGGCCCGCGGTCAGCTCCTCGCGGTAACCGGCCAGCTCATCGCGGCTGGGCGGGGCGCCGCGCTGGAGCAGGTAGGCGATCTCCTCGAACGTCGCCGCTCCGCTATTCGATCCGGCTAGCTGGTGGATGTCGTAGCCGCGATAGGACAGTCGCCCGGCGCGGCCATCGATGTCACTCAGAGCGGTCGAGGCGGCGACAACGTCGGCCAGCCCTCTGGACGGCTTTTCCGCCATATGTTTCCTCCCGGACGACTCGCTCCGGCAGTGTACCGGCCGGTACTTGATGCGTCCGGAAGGGTAGAACGGGGGACCGGCGGGGTAGCTCAGAAGTGACATATCGGTGGCGTTAGCGACAGGCGGGAGAAACGGTCATGGAGTGCCCCTACATCCGGATCGAGGAGAGCGGGGCCACCATCCCGTTGCGCCAGGATGTAACGACGGTCGGCCGCGGACGGTACGTGGACATCCAGCTGGCCGATCCGAGCGTCTCCATGCTGCACGCCGAGATCGTCTGTCGCGGGCCCTACGTGTACGTCGCCGACCTGGGGTTATCGCGTAACGGCACCCGGGTGAACGGGCGCCTGGTGGCCCGCCGGCTGCTGGCCGACGGCGACGTGGTCACCTTCGGCTCGGCCCGCTGCCGGATCGGCGGCCTGGTCATCGAGGACCTGTGCGCCGATGCGGAGCTGCGCCGGCCCGCGGCGCCCGAGCTGACCCGGCGGGAGCTGGACGTGGTCACCTCGCTGTGCCGGCCCGCCCTGTCGGATGCGGCGTTCGTGGCCCCGGCGACGGCGCGGGAGATCGCGGTCGACCTGGTGGTCACCGAGGCCGCGGTGAAGCAGCACCTGCTGCGGCTGTACCAGAAGTTCCGCATCGCCGAGGGGATCAACCGGCGGGTCCGGCTGGCCAACGAGGTGGTGGCGCTGGGACTGGTCCGCCCGCTGCCCCAGGCCGAGATGCCGCCGGGTCCTCTGCCGCCCGCCCCCGGCGAGGTGCCGCCGCCAGCCGAGCCCAGCCCGGCCGAGTCCATGGCCGCCGAGCGGGACCTGATGGCCCGGGGCCGAGCGTGCCGGGGCCGAGGGTGCCGGGACCTAGAGCCCCAGCCGCGTGGCTAGCCGGGACAAGCTGAAGTGGTGCAGCAGACCGGACACGAACGGCAGGTGCGTCAGGCTCAGGCTGACGTGGTAGACCGGCCAGAACGCGGGCGGCAGCGACAGCGCGGCGGCGGCCATGGCCGCGCCCAGGGCGATCGCGCCGACGGACACCAGGACGGCGCTCGGCGCGGTCCTGGTGATCGCGCCGAAGAACGTGCTGAGCGGCTTGCGGGAGCGGCCTGACCCGGGGGCCAGCGCGCAGCAGGCGATCAGGGCCCCGGCCGCGTAGGAGGCCGCGCGGGCCAGCGGGTGGCCGGGCAGCACCACGTAGGTGGCGGCCGCCGCGGCCGCGGCCACCAGCAGGCCCAGCGGCAGCATCAGCAGCACGGCCAGCACCGACCGCAGCGCGGCGAACGGCAGGTAGGCCAGGAACGCGATCGGGTCGGCGGCGCTGGCGCCCTGCCGGGAGCGCCGCCGCCCCAGCCAGGCGCCGCTCACGTCGACCGACCGCAGCAGGGCCAGGAACAGCAGGACCGCCACCGTCCCCGCCACCGGCAGCAGCACGGCCACGGCCACCAGCGCGACGACCACCGCGAGGACCAGCATCGGCCGGGACGAGCGCGGACGGTCGGCGGAGCGGTCGCGGCCGTTGGCCGGGCCGGCGGACGGCTGGCTCCAGGGCGCGGCCGGGCCGGGCTCGGCCACGCCAGGCTGGCCCAGCCCGGGCTGGGCCAGGGGATGCCGGTAGTCCACCGGCGGCAGCAGGTCGGCGAAGTTATCGGGCGGCCGGGCGACGAGCGGGCTGGTCCCGCTGGACCAGCCCGACGCGGGCACCGGGGCCGGCGGCGCCGGGCGGACGGCGGGGAGCGCCGCCG
>JBOHCO010000367.1:0-2201 GCA_050698895.1 Streptosporangiaceae bacterium | reverse complement strand
CCCTTTGGTGCTGCTACAGCAGCACCAAAGGGCCAGCCATGACGCTCGAACAGCCACCAAGATCCACATCGGCCGTCATGCATGGTTCAGCAGAGGTGCTTGTTGCAGGTGGTGCGGTTGAGGCAGTCGGGCGACAGCGGCGGTGTGCTGGGGCGTGGCCGACGGTGGCGCTAGCGCTTCTGGAGTCGCCACCGTGGGCGCTAGCGCTTCTGGAGTCGACACCGTGCGCCGGAACAGGCCGACGCCGTCTCCGCGGTTGCCACCGCGCGCCCGAACAGGCCGCCGTTTCCGGGGGTCGCCACGCGCCAGGTCAGGTCGGCGGCGCTTCCGTCAGCTCCCAGGGCCCGGCGGGATACTGGGGCGGTGACCACGCTGATTCCGCGGGAGCGGGGTGAGATCGCGCCAGGGGCGGTGCACGTGCCGGGGTGGCTTGGGCTTGAGCAGCGACGGGAACTGGTCGCGGCGTGCCGGGAGTGGGCCCGGCCGCCGGC
The DNA here is from genome assembly GCA_050698895.1 of Streptosporangiaceae bacterium. Taxonomy (GTDB): domain Bacteria; phylum Actinomycetota; class Actinomycetes; order Streptosporangiales; family Streptosporangiaceae; genus DASUBV01. The sequence goes on along the minus strand of JBOHCO010000367.1, from coordinate 1,710 downwards.
CGGGATGCGCGCGACCCGGCTGCCCAGCGGGGGCGTCATGTCGGTGCGGACGGTGTGCCTGGGCTGGCACTGGGTGCCGTACCGGTACTCGCGCACGGCTGATGACGTGGACGGGGCGCCGGTCAAGCCGTTCCCTGGCTGGCTCGGCGACCTGGGCCGGCGGGCCGTCGCGAGCGCTTACCAGGACGAGGCGGCGGGGGGTGAGTACCAGCCCGACGTGGCGCTGATCAACTTCTATGACGGCGCGGCCCGGATGGGGATGCACGCGGACCGGGAAGAGCGCAGCCCGGCGCCGGTGGTGTCGGTCAGCCTGGGCGCGGCCTGCGTGTTCCGGTTCGGCAACACCAGCAGCCGGAACCGGCCGTGGACGGACGTGCGGCTGGAGTCGGGCGACCTGTTCGTGTTCGGCGGGCCGTCACGGCTGGCCTACCACGGCGTGCCCAGGACGATTCCCGGCACCGCCGATCCGGACGCCGGGCTGCCGTCGGGCCGGCTGAACATCACGCTGCGGGAGTCGGGCCTGACCTGACGCCCGGCCGACGGGCGCCGACGATGCTGACTGTGCCGGGCTGACCGGGCCGGGCTGACGGCGGCGGGTGGCATGCTGGCGGGGTGCCCGAGGGTGACGTGGTGTGGCGGGCGGCGCGACAGCTGCATGACGCGCTGGCCGGGCAGGTGCTGACCAGCAGCGACTTTCGCGTCCCCCGGTACGCGACGACCGACCTGACCGGGCGGCGGGTGATCGAGGCGGTGGCCCGCGGCAAGCACCTGCTGACCCGGGTGGACGGCGGCGTCACGGTGCACACGCACCTGCGCATGGACGGGTCGTGGCGGATCCGCCCGGCGGGCGGCTATCCGCCGCGCGACCACCGGGTCCGGCTGATCCTGGCCAACGAGCGGTGGCAGGCCATCGGCTTCCAGCTCGGCGTGGTGGAGGTGCTGGCCACGGCGCGGGAGGACCGGGCGGTCGGCCATCTGGGCCCGGACCTGCTGGGACCGGACTGGGACGCCGACGAGGCGGTCCGCCGCCTGCGGGCGGTGCCGGGCCGGCCGGCGGGCGAGGCGCTGATGGACCAGCGCAACCTGGCCGGCATCGGGAACCTGTACAAGGCCGAGACGCTGTTCTTGCGCGGGGTGAGCCCGTGGCGGCCGGTGGGCGGCATCGACGACCTGCCGGGGATGGTCGAGCTGGCCCGGCGGCTGCTGGACGCGAACAAGGAGCGGATCGGCCAGGTCACCACGGGCAACCCGGCCCGCGGCGCGGAGACCTGGGTCTACGGCCGGGCCGGGCGGCCCTGCCGCCGCTGCGGCACGGTGGTCAGGAAGGCCGACCAGGGACCGGTGGTCCAGGAGCGGGTGACGTTCTGGTGCCCCGCCTGCCAGCCCGCCTGACCGCCTGCCAGCCCGCCTGACCGCCGCCAGCCCGCACGGCACCCCGCGCCCGCCACGGGACCGACTACGCCGACCCGGGCCTGACCCCGAGCATCGGCGGCCATTACGTGCTGCTGTCTCCCCCAGAGCACGGCCTGGTGACCGCTGGCATAACGTTCATGGGTGACCAGCACCCCCGAGGCCACCGACGTCGTCCTGGCCGCCCGTGACATCGACCTGATCAGGGACGACCGCACCATCCTGAGCCAGGTCAGCGTCACTGTCCGGGCCGGCGAGCACTGGGCCCTGCTCGGCCCGAACGGGGCCGGCAAGAGCACG
>JBOHCO010000366.1:0-2439 GCA_050698895.1 Streptosporangiaceae bacterium | reverse complement strand
GAGCCGGAGCAGTTCGCGGCGCTGTTCGACCGGCATGCACCCGTCATCCACAGGTACGCGGCCCGTCGCGCCGGGGCCCAGCTCGCGGATGACCTGACCGCCGAGACGTTCCTGATCGCATTCCGTGACCGGCATCGCTACGACACGAGATTACCGGGACGCGCGGCCGTGGCTGTAGGGGATCGCCACCCACCTGATCAGCCGGTGCTGGCAGGAGGAGACCCGTCAGCTGCGGATCCGGCAGGCGGCGATCCCGGACCTGGACCCGCCCGGCCACGACGATCAGGTGGCGGCGGACACGACGGCCCAGGGCCTGCGCGGCGCGCTGGCGGCCGCGCTGGCGGAGCTGCCGCCGGGGGACCGGGACGTGCTCGTCCTCGTCGCGTCGGAACAGCTCACCTACGAGGAAACGGCGAATGCGCTGGCCATCCCGGTCGGCACCGTGCGGTCCAGGCTGCATCGCGCGCGGGCGACCGTGCGTCAGTCCCTGGCCGCCAACGGACGATCAGAGTCGGTAGAGGAGATCTTGTTCACATGACTGACATCGACCTGTCCAGGGACCTGCGGCCCGATGTGCCGCTGGCCGGTGCCGCGCAGCTGACGGCGGTCCGTGACCGGCTCACGGCGGAGATCAGCGCGGAGCGCGACCGGCCGGGCCGGACCGGTGTCACGGCCCGGCCGGGGCACGCGGTCACCCGCGGAGGCCGGCCTGGTCGGCGCGTGCTGACGGCGACCGCGATCACGGCCGCCGCGGCCGCTGCGGCGGCGATCGTGGCCATGACTTCTTCGGGCGGCGGGCGCCAGCGCATCCCGGCCCGGTGACTGACCAGCAGGTATCGATGGCCACCGCCCGGTTCCTGGTCCGGGCTGCCGCGGGGATCACGCATGAGGCCGCGATGCGGCCATCTCCGGACCAGTTCGTGTACTCCAAGGTGGAATCCGCAACGGGATCCGGTGCCATCTCAACGAACGAGAACTGGCTGTCGGCCGACGGCGCCCGGCTCGGCTATGCAAGGAGCTCCGACCAGGCCGGCTCGAAAGTATCGCCGTGCACGCTCGCCCAGGCCCGGGCGCGACGGGGGTGCTTCCCTGAAGCCGGCTTCATCGCGGGCATGCCGGCCAGCCCGGGCCGGCTACTGGCTTACCTGAACCGCGTGAAGATCACCAACACCGACGTGCTTCCCGGCGCGAGCTGGGGGACGGCCTGGAAGGCCAACGACATCGGCAAGGCCGTGGACTATCTGATGCCGACGACCGACCTGCTGCCCGCCGAGCAGGCCGCGCTGTACCGGCTCATCGCCCGCACGCCCGGCTTCACCATCGTGCCGCACATCGCCGACGCGGCCGGGCGGGTCGGCGTCGGCGTGAAGTGGACCTTTGGCGGGGGCACCACGGTGATCATCCTGGACCCCAGGACCTACGCCTACCTGGGCGACGCGAGCTGGCTGACCCGGAGTCCGGGGGTAATTCTCCGCAGCGCGCTGGTCAAGATGGCGATCGTCGACCGGGCTGGTCAGCAGCCCTGATGACGCAGCAGCCCTGACGACCGGTCGGCCGGCGTCGATCACGAAGAGCTCTTTCATGATCCCGGAAAGCCGTCAGCGATATGTGTGCTGACGGTTTTCCGGGATCACGGGGCCCGCATCCCGGTGGACCACAAACCAGCATTGGGACCGGCCAGCCCGGAGCCCTAACTCAGTCGCCCAGGAGGGCCGTGAGCTGGGCGGGGCTGATGTTGCCGCCGCTGATCACGATGTTCACCCGGCGGCCCGCGAACCGATCCGGGTCGCTGAGCACCGCGGCCAGCGCGGCGGCGCCCGCGGGCTCGACCAGGTTGCGGGTCTTCTCGATCAGCAGCTTGGTCGCGGTGCGCAGGGTGTCCTCGGACACCAGGACGAAGTCGTCCAGCTTCTCGCGCAGGATCCGCTGCGGCAGCTCGAACGCGGTCCGGGTGGCCAGCCCCTCGGCGAACGTGGTCGTGGTGTCGGCGACCAGCTCGCCGGCCCGCCAGGACCGGTAGGCGGCGGGCGCGGCCTCGGACTGCACGCCGATCACCTCGATCGACGGCCGGACGGCCTTGGCCACGACGCACGCCCCGGCCGCGCCGCTGCCGCCGCCGATCGGGACCACGATCGCCTCGGTGTCGGGCCGGGCCTCGAGCATCTCCAGCGTGTAGGTGCCGACGCCGGCGATCAGCGCGGCCTCGTTCCCGGAGTGGACGTACCGGTAGCCGTGCTCGGCGGCCAGCTTCTCGCAGTGCTCGCGGGCGTCGTCGAAGTCGGCACCGTGGAACACCACCTCGGCCCCGAGGGCCTGCATCGACTCCACCTTGACCGGGTTGGCCTGCTCGGGCATGCAGATGATCGCGCGCACGCCGAACAGGTGGGCCGCGTAGGCCACCGACTGGCCGTGGTTGCCGGTCGAGGCGGAGATGACGCC
>JBOHCO010000365.1:0-5386 GCA_050698895.1 Streptosporangiaceae bacterium | reverse complement strand
CGGCCCGGACGTAGCCGTCGGCGCCGGGGGCCATGTCGTGCTCGTAGCACTCCTCGACGAACGACGGCTCGGGCGCCGCGAGCGCGCGGTAGGCGTCGGTCCGGGCCTCGCTCACGCAGGTGCCGGGGGGCGCGGGATAGCTCAGCTCGGCCGTGTCGTCGACGACCGGGAACCCGATGTTGCAGTGGTACAGCATCATGTGCGGGCAGGCGGTCGGGCCGGTGTTGGTGACGGTGTCGGTCAGCCGCACGGACGTGCCGCCCAGGTCGGCCTCGATCCGGCGGCTCAGCACGAGCTGCTCGCCGAAGACGGCCACCTGCGCGACCTCGGCCTCGGCGTAGAGCACGCAGTCGTCGCCGTCCCACCGGGTGCCGTAGCCGGCCAGCCGGGCGGGCAGCCCGGTGTAGCGGCCGTGCAGCCCGTAGGTCTCGGTCTGGCGGTGCGGGTAGTTGAAGACGCTCGAGTCGTCGGTGCCGCCGAGCAGCGTGTGGTCGAGCCCGCAGGTCGAGACCAGGCCGCCGGGGAAGCCGCGGAACCAGCCGACGCCGGCCGGCTCGTGATACCAGGGCCCGGTGAGGCCGACCGGCGACCACCAGGCCAGCGGTCGGCCGCCCAGGACGGCCCGGCCGATGTCGAAGCCGCGGTCCACCAGCACCTCGAAGTCGAACCCCGCGCCGGTGGCGAACCGCAGCAGGCGCACGCCCCGCTCGGCGCCGTCGGCCGCCTGCACGAGCTGGACGCCGGCCAGCTGCTCCAGGCGGCCAACCCGGGCCAGCAACTGCGGCCGGGTCCACTGTCGTCCCCACAGCTCGACCACCGGTCAGCCTCCGCTGCTGGTTTGGACATCTGCTCAGAGTCAGAACATTTGCTCAATCATGACGACTCCTGAGGTTCCTGGCAAGGGTCCGGTGTGACCAGTTTGTTAATGGCCTGCGTTAACCGGCCTGCCGGAGCGCGGTCAGGAAGCCCGCGTGCCCCGGCCCGCGCGGGAAGACCGGCAGCACGTCGGCGACCCGGTCACCGTCGATGGCGAAGATGACGTCGTGCAGGTTGACCGTGGTCGGCGCGTAGCCGCAGATCAGCCGGGCCCGGTCGCCGATCTGCGCGGGGAATCCCGGATCGGTGTCGAACAGCGCGTGCTCCTCGGCGTAGTACCGGGCCTGGTAGTCGTAGCCCTGAATGGGCGGCAGCACGAAGTCGATCCCGACCGACTTGCGCCCGGCGTCGAAGATCACGGTGTCGCCGTGCCGCGCGAGCACGGTGGTGAGCACGGTCAGCGACACGGCGAAGCCGGGCACCAGGCTGCCGTGGAAGGCGTCCATGAACACGTAGGAGCCGGCCTGCAGCTCGGTGACGGCGGGATGCCGGCCGGTGATGTTGTAGGTGCCGGTGCCGCCGGCCGACAGGACCTCGGCGGGCAGGCCGTCGGCCCGCAGCAGTTCCTTGACCGACGCCGCGTAGGCCGTCGCCTCGGTGGCGAGCCGGATGCGGGTGTCGCGGTCGGGCTCGAGCATGCAGTGACCTTCGTAGGCCTGGACGCCGCGCAGCTCGAGTCCCGGCGCGGCGTGCGCCAGCCGGGCCAGGCTGAGCGCCTGCTCGGGCGAGCGCGCGCCGCAGCGGGCCATGCCGACGTCCAGGTCGACGAGGATGCCGGCCTGGCTGCCCGCGGCGGTCATCGCCGCCGACAGGTCGGAGGTGTTCGCGGCGTCGTCGACGGCGATGATCAGGTCGGCGTGCCGCGCGAGCGCGGCCGCGGCGGCGATCTTGTCCGGGCCGATGACCTCGTTGGCGACCAGGATGCTCCGCACCCCGGCGGCGGCCATCGCGGCCGCTTCCCAGATGGTCGCGACGGTGACGCCGATGGCGCCCGCCTCGACCTGCAGCAGCGCGATGTCCGGGCTCTTCTGCACCTTGGTGTGCGGCCGCAGCCGCGCGGACTGGCCCTCAAGCGCCGCCATCATGGCCGCGATGTTGGCGGACAGCAGGCTCAGGTCGACGGTCAGCGCGGGCGTCGGCAGCGTGTCCGCCGGGGTGCCCGTGTGGTCGCCGTACATCTGCCGCACCCGGTCGCGGGCCTGGACCCAGGGCGCCCGCCAGTCAGCCACCGTGAGCCTCGAGCCGCGCGGTGCCGTAGGGATTGAGGGTCATCAGCACGGTGCCTCCGGTAGTAGTGACCTGCGGGCCAGCTCGCAGGAAGGACGGCAGGTCGGCGGCGGCGCGGTCGGCGGAGTGCTCGTCCAGGATCCGGAGCGTGGCGTCCGCCCCGGCGGCGGCCGGGAGCGCGACGGCCACCTCGCAGGTCCCGGCGGTGAGGTTGGCCAGCAGGATGGTGGTGCGGTCCGGCTGGCGCACGGCGATCGCGGCGATGCGGGCCGGGTCGGCGCCCGATATGCGGCACACCCGCCCGCCCGCGAGCCGGGCCGCGTCCGCGAGCACGACCGCGAGCGGGTACGGCGTATCGGCCCGGGAGAAGAACTCCGCCGGCGCCGGGCTGCCCGCCGGGCTCTCGATCACGCCGGCCGGGCCGACGGTGTCGTAGTAGGTCAGGCCGCCGGCGCCCGCGCCGCCGAGCGCGGCGATGCTGCCCAGCGTCCAGGCGGCGCCGAACAGCGACGGCTGGCGGACGTCGACCGGCCAGGGCAGTGCACCCTCAGGGACTGCGCCTTCAGGGAGTGCGCCTTCAGGGAGTGCGCCTTCAGGGACTGCGCCTTCGGGGACTGCGCCTTCGGGGAATGCGCCGGCCGGGGACTCCTGGTCGGTGACCGCGACCGCGTTGAACCGCGGGCGCAGCGTAATCGGCGTGACGAACAGTCCGGCGCCCGGCGCGAAGGACCGGGCCGTGGCGATCGTGGCCGGCTGGGCCTGCAGGTTCTCCATCAGCGACAGGTCGTCGAACGCGTGGATCTGCGGGTTCACCGACCAGGCCAGGCCGGCCGCCCGGCCCGGCGGGAGGCGGTGCCGGTTGAGCTCGTTGAAGTAGATGTTCGTCCCGGCGACGAGGGGCACGCCCGCATAGCCGGCCTGGGCCAGCGCCGAGCCGGCCGCCGCGACCGTGGCGGGCGAGCTTGACTCCTCGGCCTCGGAGAAGGCCAGGACCCGGACCAGCGGCGGCCGGGCGGCCCGCAGGTCGTCCGCCAGCCGGGCGACCGCGCCGGTCACGTCGCCGGCCGGCAGGAACACGGCCAGCTCGAGGCCGCAGCCGAGATCGGCCGCCCGCCTCGCGGCGGCGGCCAGCCCGGACTCCGCCGCCGCCGGGTACACGTCGGCGCGCAGGTGGGCGGGACCGATGGCGCGCAGGACGGCGCGGGCCCGGTCGGACCAGCCGGCGGCGGGATCCGCGCAGCGCAGCCCGACGGGCGGGAACTCCGGCCCGTCCGCCTCGCCGACGCTGATGGTCACCCGGCCGGTGTCCGGGCCGGCCTGCGCCGCCGCGAGCGGGAATCCGGCCGCCCGGATGATCACCTGCTGGTCGAGCTGGTCGCCGGCGAGGGCCTCGTGGCGGTAGCCGAGGCTGGCCGGCGTCGAGGCCGACTTGTACGAGGCGTCGGTCCAGTTGCGCTGGTCCTCCATCTCCCACAGGTCGCCGCTGAACTCGAAGCGGACCACGCCCCCGGACTCGTGCGTCACCGCCAGGTCGCTGACCGGCTCGAAGAGCGGCAGGTCGGTGCCGTCATCCAGGTGAACCTGCGGCCCGATGGCGTCCGGCAGCGTGCCGTCGACCGGCCCGCCGGGGGCGGTGCCGCGGTACGGCTGCCCGGCGAAGCCGTCGGTCGGGTGATGCACGCAGATGCCGATCTTGGCGTACGGGAAGGCGGCCAGCGCCGCGCCGTGCATCCGGTACCGGATGGTGCCGTCGGCCTCGCCGTCGATCTCGGCCTGCCACTGGTAGTCCAGGCCGCCCGACCGGTGCCGGCGGGCGAAGCGGATCCGGAACTTGCCGCCGCCGTCGGCGATCTGCAGGTCGCTGATCTCGCCGGGCAGCGTGTTCCAGTCGAGGTCCCGGATGGCCACGTAGATCCGGCGGGCGATCTCGGTGCCGTCGCGGCGGACCTGCCGCAGGTCGCCGTCGGCGAACAGCACGCGGACCGGCCCGGCGTGCAGCACGACGCCCTCGGCGGCCGGCGCGGGTGTTCCCGTCCTGATGACGGAGGCGCCCGGCTCAGTCACGGTGCAGCACCTGACCGCCGTCCAGCGGGATGACCGCCCCGGTGAGGAAGGAGGCGAACGGGCTCAGCAGCAGCGCGATCCAGCGGGCCACCTCGTCGGCGGTGCCGATCCGGCCCAGTGGTACCTGGTCGGCCAGCCAGCGGTAGGCCTCGTCCAGGTCCTGCGCCCAGGTCGCGTGGATCGGCGTGTCGATGGGCCCGGGGGCGATGCAGTTGACCCGCACGCCGGACGGGGCCAGCTCGCCGGCCAGGGTCCGGGTCAGGTAGTCGAGGGCCGCCTTGGTCGTCCCGTACACCGACTGACCGGTGAGCTGCAGCGCGCCCGACGAGGAGCTGATGTTGACCACGGACCTGACCGGTGAGGCCAGCAGGTCCGGCAGGACCGCCTGGATGAGGAAGTACGGCGCCCGCACGTTGGTCGCGAAGTGCTCGTCGAAACCGTCGGTGGTCCACTCGGCGATCGGCCGGTGCCGGACCACCGCCGCGTTGTTCACCAGGCCGTCGATGCGCCCGTACCGCTCGCGGCAGGCCGCCGCGACGACGTGCGGGCTGTCCGGCCGGGCCAGGTCGGCCGGCACGCAGTGAGCCGCGCCGCCCGCCGCGGTGATGATCTTGGCCTGGGCTTCCAGTGCCTCCGCGCGGCGGCCGACCAGGACCACGCTGGCGCCCGCCGCGCCCAGCCGCCGCGCGGTGGCGGCGCCGATGCCGCTGCCCGCGCCGGTGACGATGATCGCGGCCCCGGACAGGCCGAGATCGTCCGGGCCGGCCGTTTCTGCGGGTGGCGCCGGGGGCGCTGTCATCTGACCTCCGGGGACTTGCGGGCGGGGACGATTGGGTAAGATCCTGCTACATCACCCTGGGCATATGTCAAGGCTCTGAGCGGTCGCTCAGGTCGCTGGCTGGCCAGCCGGCCCGGAGTTAAGCTTCGGGGGACCTGTCCGGGGGGTGGAGGACACCGCTGGCGGCCGCCCCAAGCGAGGCAACGAGTGAAGAGCACCGGGATCGATGTCGGACGCTGGACTTCGGAAGAGCTGCTGCTCCGCGCCGCGTGGTTCTACTACAAGGACGAGCTGACGCAGGACGAGATCGCCAAGCGGCTGTCGGTGTCCCGTGCCTCGGTGGGACGGCTGCTCGAGCGGGCCCGCCGGGTCGGCCTGGTCTCGATCAACCTCAATGCCGAGTACCTCGACTCCTTCGAGCTCAGCGCCGAGCTGCGCCGG
>JBOHCO010000364.1:0-1502 GCA_050698895.1 Streptosporangiaceae bacterium | reverse complement strand
CGGCCCGGACTGGCGCATGCTCCGCACCACCGCCAACGGCCAGCCCGCGGTCGGCGCGTACGTCCGCCGTGACCGGGACACCTACGAGGCCCACACCGTGCAGGTATTCAGCGTCACGCCGTCCGGGATCAGCCGCAACGTCGTCTTCTGGGACCCGCACCTGTTCGAGCTGTTCGGTCTGCCGGCCACCGCAGAGGGGCTGTAATAAACGAAGTGCGTCTGGCCGAGCTGGCCACAGCCGGCTGGGTGCCATGCGGGGTGGGTGACTGGGCGGTGGCACTGCGGTCCCCGGACGGGACCGTCGCCGCGCGGGTCTGTCCGTTCGACCCGGCGTACTGGGCATTCGTGGAGCTGTGCCGCGAGTGCGCCGGCAACAGGTGGCTGCCCGGGATCGAGCTGGCGGCCGGCCTGGAAGGCGGCGGTTCGGTGGTCTTCCTGGAGTTCGTCGCTCCCGTAGGTCATCCGGTCGTCAGGCAGTTCGCCGAGCAGTGGCAGGCCAGGGCGGACGATCCGGAGTTCCAGCAGGTAAGCCGGACAGCCCGGAGAATCGATGCGGAATACCGGAAGTCGACGCCCTGGTGGGGCCGGTGCGACCTGGACGACGCCCACATCTACCGGGCCGCCGACCGGCCGGTGCTGCTGGACGTCTACTGCATGGCCGGATCGGATCTGTACCGCGCGATTCTCGATGACGTGGCCGAGGTGCACCGCCGGATCCCGCGCGACCAGATGCGCTACGCGCTGGACATCCCGTATATCGCGCGGGAGAACAGCGCCGCTGAGATCCTGGCCCTCAAAAATGCCTGGGCCCTCGCCGCCGAATGACCATCGCAGGCCGAGTGCAGGAAGGCGGGCAGGTAGTGGGCGCCGAACACGATCGCTCTATCGCCCGGCCCAGGAGCTGATCTCCATGCCGTCCTCGACCGGGAACTCCACGCTTACGAACCCGTTGCCGGGATCCCGGACATAGGCCAGGTAGCTGGCCATGCTCGGGAAGCTGCTGTCGTCCCCGACGACCACTGCCCCGGCTGCGAGCCTGGGCTCCAGCAGCCGGAGCACCGGCAGGCACAGGTCCTTCCAGCCGTCCAGCAGCACCAGCCCGATGGGTCCGGGCACGCTGGCCAGCGTCTCCAGCGCGTCGCCATCCAGGATGGTAACCACCCCGCTCAGCCCGGCCTGGTCCAGGTTCTCCCACGCTGCCCTGGCCTTCCGGTTGCTCAGTTCGGTGCCGACGACGCGCCCGCTGCCGTTGTCGGTGACCGCGGCGGCCAGGTGGATGGTGGAGATGCCGAACGAGGTGCCAAACTCCACCACTGTCTCCGGCCTGCAGGCCCGGACCAGCGCATACAGGAGCCTGCCGCCCTCGGCCGAGACCGGCATGTAGATGTCCTGGAGCGCGTCGGCGCGCTCACGTGCGGTCTGGTGCAGCCGGGCTTCGCGGTCCGGCAGCGACGACGCCACCTCGTCGTCGCGGGCCGCCTGCGCGAACAGCCGGCTGAGCA
>JBOHCO010000363.1:0-4802 GCA_050698895.1 Streptosporangiaceae bacterium | reverse complement strand
GGCGCCGCCACCGCCGGCGCGAGCGCCCGCGCCGCGGCGAAGCCGGCCGCGCCGCAGGTGCGGGTCAACCAGGTCGGCTACGCCCCGCACGGCCCCAAGGTGGCGTTCGCCATGCTGGCCAGGCCCGTGAAGTCGGTCAGGTACACGGTCACCGGCCCGCGCAACGTGACCCTCTGGGGCCAGTCCACCACCGACGCGGGCCGGTGGAGCTCGCGCTACGGCGCCGTCTACAAGCTGGACTTCTCCCGGCTGACCGAGCCCGGCCGGTACCGGGTCCGGATCGACGCGGCCGGCCAGACCGCCGTCTCGCCCGCCTTCGAGATCGCGCCCTCGGCTGACCTGTACCACCGCCTGGTGCTCAACTCGGTGCGGTACTTCACCTCCGAGCGGGACGGCGGCGACGTGGTGCACTCGGTGCTCAGCCGCGAGCCGGCCAACCTGACCGACCGGCGCGCCACGGTGTACGCCGACCCGGTCTACGACAGCAACGACAACCTGGTCGGCAAGCTCCGCAAGGTCGCCGGCCCGGTGGACGTGTCGGGCGGCTGGTTCGACGCCGGCGGCGGCTACGAGAAGTTCGCCTACACCACCAGCTACGCCGACGGGCTGATGCTGCTGGCCGCGCGGGACTTCCCCGGCCAGTACAAGACGCTCGACCCGGAGGCGAACTACGGCCTGAGCTGGCTGGAGAAGCTGTGGAACCCGAAGAAGAAGGTCCTCTACGACCAGGTCGGGATCGGCAACGGCAACGCCAGCAACACGATCCAGGGCGACTACAACTTCTGGTTCCTGCCCCAGGCCGAGGACCGTCTACGCGTGAAGAAGGGCGGCAACCCGGGCCCGACCGCCTACTACGTCAAGTACCGCCCGGTCTTCGAGGCGGCGGCACCCGGTCACAAGATCGACCCGGACTTCGCGGGCCGGTTCGCGGCCGACTTCGCGCTGGCCGCCCAGATCGCGGCCCAGGGTCACAGCCGGGCCGGCTGGGCCCGAGCCGAGCACCTGCTCGCGCTGGCCCGCGGTGTCTACGCGATGGCCAAGACCAGCCACATCGGGCAGCTCATCACCGCCTACCCGCACGACTACTACCCCGGCAGCCAGTGGAAGAGCGACATGGCGTGGGGCGGCGCGGAGATCACGCTGGCCGAGGAGGCGCTGCACGCGCCGCGCAGCGAGGTCCAGGCCTCCTATGACGTCGCGCAGAAGTGGACCGCCGCCTACATCGCGCTGGGCCACCCGGCCGGCAGCGACACCCTGAACCTGTACGACACCGGTGCCCTGGCTGAGGCCGACCTGCTCCAGGCCGCGAACCGCGTCTGGTCCGGGTTCCGCCCCGGCGCCATCCTGGCCGACCTGGCCCGGCAGCTTCAGGTGGGCGAGGGCTGGGCCAAGCACGACCCGTTCGAGCTGGGCACCGACATGGGCCCGTCGGACGCCGCGCCGCACGCCTTCGGGCTGTACGTCACCAACGCGCTGTACCAGCGCTACGGCGGGTCGGACAGGTACCAGGCGTTCGCGCAGCAGCAGCTCAACTTCGCGCTGGGCGGCAACCCCTGGGGCACCACGTTCGTGGTCGGCGCGGGCAGCACGTTCCCGCACTGCATGCAGAGCGAGATCGCCAACCTGGCCGGGTCGCTGACCGGCAAGGGGGACATCCAGCTCGGCGCGGCCACCGACGGGCCGAGCAGCGCGGGCAACTTCGTCGGCCTGGGCACCGTCAGCGGCATGCGCAAGTGCAGCGCCGGGAACTTCAAGCCGTTCAACTCCAAGACGGTGGGCTACGAGGACAACGTCGTGAGCTGGCCGTCGGTGGAGCCCGCCAACGACTACACCGCCGACTCGCTGCTGGCGTTCGCGCTGGCCGCGGGCTCCCACGACCACGGCTGGCACCGCTAACCGCAGGGCTGGCACCGCTAGCCGTCCTCGAAGGCGCGCCCGAAGGCCCTGACCCGGTCCGGCCGGGTCAGGGCCAGGCCGGTGATGATCAGCACGCCCGCGCCCAGCGCGCCGAGCGCGATCCACAGCGAGTAGCCGATCGGCGCGGGCGGCAGCGGCACCACCGAGTAGTAGATGGCGTAGCCGCAGATGGCCACCGCGGCCAGCGGGTACGCCGCGTCCAGCACCGGGTTCCAGGACTGGCCCGGCTCGCGGCGGGTCCGCCAGAAGTACGCCGCGCCCGCGATGGCGACCAGGATGTAGACCAGCAGCACGCCCAGCGCCCCGGTGGTCGCCATCATGGCGAAGTACAGGCCGACCCCGTAGTGCCGGGCCAGCGTGGCCCCCAGCACCAGGGTCAGCGCGACCGACAGCGCGATGCCCGCGTACGGGCTGCCGAACCGCGGCGTGGTGGCCGCGAACAGCCGTGGCAGGCCGCGGTCCCGGCCCATGGCGAACAGCGTCCGCGCGGTCAGGTGCACCCCGGCCAGCGCGGCCACGAAGGCGTCCACGACCACGACCACGTCCACCAGCGTGGCGAACCAGTGCCCCACGTAGCGGACCGCCAGCGTGTCCAGCGCGGTGGGGTCGGCGGCCCACTTGCCGATGCCGGACAGCCCGAAGCCGACCGCCTGGGCCCAGGCCACGAACACGAAGTACACCGTGGCCACGATCACCGTGCCGAGGATGGCCCGCGGGATGACCCGCTTGGGCGCCGCCGCCTCCTCGCCGAGCACCGCCGCGGCCTCGAAGCCGATGAACCCGGTGAAGGCCAGGACCACGGCCAGCGCTAAGCCGTGCCCCGACGGCGCCTCGCCGGGGTCGAACGGCCGCCAGGTCAGGCCCTGAGCCCCGCCCTTGGCCACGATGGCCAGGCCCAGGGCGACCACGGTGAGCACGCCGACCACCGCCACCGCCAGCTGGACCCGCATCGAGATCCGGACGTCGGCCAGCGCGATGAGCAGGATCAGCGCCAGCTCGATGCAGTACAGCGGGAACCAGCCCGGGTGCCAGCTGGTGTTCGCGGCCAGCACCGTGGCCAGGAACTCGGCCGAGATGGCCAGCACGAAGGAGATGCCCAGCGCGAAGGCCACGGCGTACATCCAGCCGGCCAGGAAGCCGATCTGCGGGCCCAGGCCGCGGGTGGCGTAGGCGTACAGCCCGCCCGCGTGCGCGATCCGCCGCCCGAACCGGGCGATCACCGAGCCCAGGCACAGGCTCCCCAGCCCGGCGATGATGTAGGCCACCGGGACCGCCGCGCCCGCCGTGGCCGCGGCCAGCGCCGGCGCCGCGGTGACCGCGAACGTCAGCGCCAGCAGGGCCAGCGACTGCGCGACCGCGTCCGCGCTGCCCAGCACCCCCCGCCGCAGCCCGCCCCCGGTTCCGCTGGTGGTCTTCGCGTGCGCACCGTGCGGCATGGCCGCCTCCCAGGGGGTCGAGCTGGGCGAGCTAGTCGTCTATCAGGGCGAGCACCCTGGCCGGGGCGCCGTTGGCCCCCGCAACCTTGAGCGGGGCCACGACGATGCGGCAGCGGGGCGGGAGCCCGGCCAGGCTGGCCAGGTTCTCCAGGATGATCCGGCCCGCGGACAGCCAGACCTGGTGCAGCTCGTACTCGGTGCTCTCGACCGGATCGGCCGACGGCCCGTCGAAGCCGACGCCCGAGACGCCCGCGTCGATCAGCGCCCGGGCGGCCGCGGCGTCCGGGTAGCTCCAGCCGTGCCAGTAGGCGTCGGTGCCCCAGTTGGCCGCGTTGCCCGACCGGAACAGGACGATGTCCCCGGCCCGGACCGCGGGCAGGTGCGGGGCCAGCTCGGCCAGCCCCACCGGCCCCGGCCCGCGGCCGGTCAGGTCGACGGTCAGCGCCTCGGTGACCAGCCGGTCCAGCGGGATCTCGTCCAGCGTCGCCCCGCCCGCCACCTGGTGAGCCGGGGCGTCGACGTGGGTCCCGGTGTGGTTCCAGAACGCGTACTCCGACATCGCGTACCCGTCGGCGTCCACCCGGGCCAGGTCGTGAAAGCGCGGCGGCGTGATCCCGTCCATGACCGGCATGCCGTTGGTCATGGGCTGGGTGAGGTCCACGACTTTCACCGCTGCTCCCGCTGCGCCTTCGACTCCTTCGACTCCTTCGACTCCTTCTGCTGTTTCTGCGCGGGACTGCCGCCGGGGTGGAACACGCCCAGCACGATCAGCGGGTCCCGGCCGGCGTTCTCCAGGCAGTGCGGCTGGCCCGGCGGCAGGTGCACGCAGCTGCCCGCGGCCAGCGGGTGATCCTGGCCGGCGTGCACCACGCCCTGCCCGGCCAGGATCAGCACCACCTCGTCGTAGGCGTGGCTGTGCACCGGCGCCCGGCCCGGCGGGATCTCGCCCACGAACTGCGTGGCCGCCGCGCAGCCCCGGCCCGGCCCGAACAGCACCCGGAACCTCCGGTTCCCGGTGGTCTCCACCTCGCAGTCGTCCAGATCCACGACCGCCGGCCCAGCCTCAGCATCAGGACCATCCGCATGAACAAGGGGGCCGGGCAGGCTGACCACGTCGAGCTCGACCGGCTCGCGGCCAGCCGGCCGAAGCCGGTAGTCCGCCCCGCCCGGCACGCGCACGCCCTGGCTGGGTCCCGCCCGGACCACGGCGCCGTCCACCTCCAGATCGGCCGTCCCGGCGATCACGAACCACAGCTCGCCCCCGGCCCCGGCCGTCCCGGCGTGGCCCGAGTCCGGCTCCACGTCGACCAGCCGCCGGACCAGGTGCCCGCCCGCCCCGGCGGCGTCGAGCATGACGCGGGCGACCGCGCCGGAACGAGTTTGTTGCGGATGACTGTCGGTTTTCCGGGTGATCGCCGCGGTCATCGGCGCCCGCTGACCAGCTCGGCC
>JBOHCO010000362.1:0-2989 GCA_050698895.1 Streptosporangiaceae bacterium | reverse complement strand
TGGAGGGGCTGTCGCGGCTGGAGTACCGGGGCTACGACTCGGCCGGGATCGCCGTGATGACGGCGAGCGGCCCGCAGGTCTTCCGCAAGGTCGGCCGGGTCCGTGACCTGGAGGCGGCGCTGCCCCGCCGGCTGTCGGGCAAGGTCGGCATCGGGCACACCCGGTGGGCCACGCACGGCCCGGCGACGGAGGAGAACGCGCACCCGCAGTCCAGCGAGGACGGGCGGATCACGGTGGTCCACAACGGGATCATCGACAACGCCTCGGTGCTGCGCGAGCGGCTGGCCGCCCAGGGCGTGACGTTCACCTCGGAGACGGACACGGAGATCATCGCCCATCTGGTGGCGCGCTCGGAGAAGGACACGCTGGAGGCGGCGGTCCTGGAGGCGCTGGGGCGGATCTCGGGCACCTACGCGATCCTGGTCATGGACCAGAAGCACCCGGACCGGGTGGTGGCGGCGCGCAACGGGTCCCCCCTCATCCTGGGCGTCGGTGACCGGGAGATGTTCCTGGCCAGCGACCTGTCGGCGCTGGTGCGGCACACCACGTCGGTAGTCCACCTGGACGACGGCGAGCTGGCCATGGTGACCGGCTCGGAGTTCCGGACGTTCAGCCGCGAGGAGGAGGACACCGGCAAGTCGCCGACCAGCATCGACCTGGACGTCCTCGACGCGGACACCGACGGCCACCGGCACTACATGCACAAGGAGATCCTGGAGCAGCCGTCGTCCATCGAGCGGATGCTGCGGGGCCGGCTGGACGAGCGGTTCGGCACGGCGCGGCTGGACGGGCTGAACCTGGCCCCGCGCGAGCTGCGCGGCTTCCGGCGGGTGAAGATCCTGGGCTGCGGGTCGGCCTACTACGTGGGGCAGATCGGCGCGTCGATGATCGAGGAGCTGGCGCGCATCCCGGCGGACGCGGAGGCGGCGTCGGAGTTCCGCTACCGGAACCCGATCATCGAGCCGGACACGCTGTACGTGGCGGTGAGCCAGTCCGGGGAGACGGCGGACACGGCGTTCGCGGTCCGGGAGGTCAAGCGCAAGGGCGGCGAGATCATCGGCCTGGTCAACGTGGTGGGCTCGACGATCGCCCGGGAGAGCGGCGGCGGGATCTACCTGCACGCGGGGCCGGAGATCGCGGTGGCCTCGACGAAGGCGCTGACCCACATGGCGATCGGGTTCGCGATGCTGGCCGTGGCCCTGGGCCGGGTCCGGGACCTGTCGATCGCGGACGGCACGCGGATCATCGCCGGGCTCCGTAGCCTCCCGGCCCAGATCCAGGAGATCATCGGCGACGAGCCGCACATCGCCGAGGTGGCCAAGCACCTGGCGGCGGCGCAGAGCCTGTTCTTCATCGGCCGGGTGCGCGGCTACCCGGTGGCCCGCGAGGGGGCCCAGAAGTTCAAGGAGGTCTCCTACCGGCACGCGGAGGCCTACCAGGCCAGCGAGCTGAAGCACGGGCCGCTGGCGCTGATCGACGAGGACCTTCCGACGGTGGCGATCGTCCCGGACGACGAGCTGACCGACCGGAACCTGGCCGCGGTGCAGCAGATCACCGCCCGCAACGGCCCGATCACGGTCATCACCCACCCCGGCGTGGCGCTGGAGGGCTCGGCGGACACCCCGCGGATCGTTGTGCCCAAGAACGAGCGGGAGCTGGACCCGATCCTGCTCACGGTGCCGCTCCAGCTGCTGGCCTACCACGCGGCGGTGACCCTGGGGCACGACATCGACAAGCCCCGCAACCTGGCCAAGTCGGTCACGGTGGAATAGCCGCTGAGCTCGGCTTCAGCCGCTCCCGCGCGGGGAAGATCACCGAGATCGGCATGGTCGTTGCCCGCACCTGACCCGGAGGCCCGGATGACAGCACCGCCCGGCCCAGTACCGTCCGGAGCGACCCCGGCGGGAGACGGGATCCTCGTCGGCACCGCCGGCGCCACGGTCGACGCCTATGTCGACTACCTGTGCCCGTACTGTCGGCAGTTCGAGCTGGGCGCCGGGCCCGCGCTCCGGAATCTGGTCACCGAGGGCCGGATCCGGCTCGTCTACCACCCGATGGCGTTCCTGGACCGCGCCTCGACGACGCGCTACTCGAGCCGGGCGGCGGCCGCGGCGGCCTGTGCGGCGGACGCCGGGAAGTTCCTCGAGTTCAGCGAGGCGCTGTACGTGAGCCAGCCGCCGGAGGGCGGACCGGGCCTGAGCGACGCGGAACTGTCCGACCTGGGCGCTAGCGTCGGCCTGGACGGGACCTTCAGCGGGTGCGTGGCCAGCGGGCGCTACCTGGACTGGCCGCCGTTCGTGACTGAGGTGGCCGAGGACCGCGGGGTGAGCGCGACGCCGACGGTGCTGGTTGACGGCGTGCCGGTGGCACCGACGGCCGAGGCCATCGCGCAGGCCGCAGGCGTCGGCGCCGGCTGAGAGCCTGGCCCGGCCGAGCTGGGGCCAGGTCCGGGTCGGCCGCGCCTGGTCTCGGCGCAGCTGAGAGCTGGCTGAGTTCGGCGCGGCCGGCCAGGTCTGAGCTCGGCGCGAATAGCACCGGCCAAGGCCCGCGCCGTGACCTGGCGCGGGTGGGGGGCAGGTGGACTGTCTACTGAGCGGCATGCTGCGGCACGCTTCTTGCTGTTATCAGCCGTCCCGATCCCCCGAGCCAGATGTGGGCATCACGCGAGGCAGGCCGCTTCTTGCTGTTATCAGACACGATGGTCGATTGTCCGGCGGGGTGGGGTAGCTGCTAGGCCGGGAGGAGGGTGGCCAGGATCTGGGCGGGGCTGGTGGCGTACTGGATTGCCGTGCGGCTGGCCGCGGGGACGAAGCCGTCGTCGACCTGGGCGTCGAGCAGGGCCAGCAGCGGGGTCCAGAAGCCGCCGGCGTCGAGCAGGATCACGGGCTTGGCGTGCAGGCCGAGCTGGCGCCAGGTCAGGGCCTCGGTCAGCTCCTCCAGGGTGCCCAGGCCGCCGGGCAGGGCCACGAAGGCGTCGCCGAGCTCGGCC
>JBOHCO010000361.1:0-3369 GCA_050698895.1 Streptosporangiaceae bacterium | reverse complement strand
CCTCAGGTTCGGCCCGTTTGGCCCGGTCGGCTCGCGCCGCCTGGCGCTGCTGCCGATGATCGCCGGTCGTAACTCGCTGCTGTTCAGCTTCGACTGCTCCGACGTCTGCTACATCGGCTACCCGATCGCCCGGCCCCGCCCGGGCGCACAGGACACAGCCCGCAGCGCGCTGGCAACGATCCTGGGCCCGGTGCGCGCCGCCATACTTCAGGCCCTTCGCCAGCCGCTGACCGTGAGCGGCGTGGCCGCCGCCGTGCATTGCGCGCCCACCACCGCGACCTACCACCTCCACCAGCTGGCCGCAGCCGGCCTGATCACCCGCCAAAGGTCCGGGCCAAGCGTCCGGATCAGCCGCACCGCCCGCGGCTACGAGCTGGTCGACCTGCTAACAGACTGAGCTACGGGCGGTCAGCCCTTCAGCGACCGCCTGCCGCGCCGGAATGCGCGCAGCGCGGCCGGGTGGCCTTCGAGCCGCCAGTCCTCGTGGTAGGCGTTCCCGTGCTGCGGGGCGTCGAAGTACACCAGGCCGAGCAGGTGATAGCGCCTGATTCCCGCGAACAGGCCGGGCAGCGACCGGGCCTGCCCGGAGACCGGGCCGATCCCGACCTCGCCGATCATCACCGGCTTGGCCGTGAGGCGGCGGACGGCGCGCAGCGTTGTGCCGAACACCGAGGCGAACGTGGCCCCGGGCCGGACGTAGTAGCCGTCCATGCCGACCCATGTGACGTACTTGCGACCCGGCCACCAGTCACGTACCGGCCCGGTGGTCTTCTTGCTGGCGCCGTTGATGTTCATGTCCCACATCCAGGTCGCGTTTTTCGCGCCGGCCTTGCGGAAGACAGTGACGACGTGCCGCCACGCGGCCACCCATATCCTCGGGCGGGTCCGCCCGTGCCCCCAGGGGTACCAGGTCCCGTCAGCCTCGGGAGCGAAGCTCAGGATCACCTGGTGCCCGTAGGCCCGCACCGCCCGCGCGTACGAGCGCAGGTAGGCATCCGAGCGCCCGGCCGCTATCGAGGCCATCGAGTAGCCCTTGGGCAGCATCTGCACCAGGACGACCGCGCCGTGCTTCCTGGCCGTGGCGGCGAAGGCGGCCTGGAACGGATCATGCCAGCCGGAGAAGTAGACGACGACGCCCGGCGTGGTGCCGGTCGCGCGGCCGAACCGCTGGACGGGCTGGTAGGTGCCCGGAACGCCCCGCTCGAACACGCCGACGTAGTGCCGGGTGACCCGCAGGGACGCAGGCTCGGGCGAGGAGAGGGGCTTGTCCGGGGGGAGCGTCGTCGCGGCGGCGTGCTGCGCGCCGCTGACCGACCGGTAGGCCAGGGCGCCGGTCGCTGCCGCGACGGTCAGCACCGAGGTTGCGGCTATCACCCGGGCAGCGATCTTGGCGCGGTTCATGCCACTCCTCTGGTAACTGTCGGCGCGGGCGCCGCGGTGTCATGGCTCTTGACTTCGGCGCCCTGCTGCCGGGTCACCCAGCTCTGGACGTAGCAGGTAGCCATGCCGTAGAAGCGGATCTGGCGCAGCACGAGCAGGTACCACAGCGCCGCCGCTGGCAGCAGCGCGACCGCGCCGAGCCAGGCGGTCCAGCGGAGGTCCGAGCGGCGGATGGTGCACATCCTGGCCGCGACTGCCAGGGGCCACGCGATCAGCGCGATGATGCTGTCGATGACGATGTTCCGCGACGCCGGCCACGCCAGGGGCACGGCGACCGACACCGCGACCGAGGCATAGAACGCGTACTGCTGGTAGAGCACGAACCAGAACGCGTAGCTGCGGATCCGCAGGTAGCGCACGCGCCACAGCGTGCGGATCGTGGATGCCCGCATCCACCGGGTCCACTGGCGCAGGTGGTGCGACAGCTTCTCCGGGTAGGCCGGCATCGACACGGCAGTCGGCTGGTGGACCGCCCGGCCGTACGCGAGCGCGAACATGGTCAGGCCCGTGTCGTCGCCGAGCGTGACCGGTGTCCCGAAGAACTTCTCCCCCAGGTAGGCAGGCAGGATCCGGTGGATCAGCCAGCCCCGGTACAGCGAGAACGCGCCCGGGTTGATGACCACGTTCCCGGCGGCCGCCGACTGGGCCGACATCGTGAACAGCTGGAAGGCCAGCGACCGGGCGCCGATGGCCCGCGTCAGCAGGTTGGTCCGCAGGTTGTAGGCCATCTCCAGGCCCGCGACCGAGACAACGCGGCGGTCCGCGAACGGCTTGAGGCCCTCTTCGACAGCCCGGCGCTCGAGCGCCGAGTCGGAGTCCATCGTGGCGTAGATGTCCGCGTGCGGCACGGCCCGGAACGCTGCGGCCTGGGCGTGCTTCTTGCCCGCGTTCTCCTGGACCAGCCAGACGAGCCGGATGTCGCGCGGGCACGCAGCCTTCCAGTACGCCCAGGTGTCCCGGTAGTCGACCTTGGTCGATCCGTCGTCCACGACAATCACGTAGTCCGGCCTGCGCGTCTGCTGGAAGGCCGAGAACAGCACGCGGCTGAGGATCTCGGGGTCCTCGTTGAAGCACGGGATGACCACGGCAACGCACAGCCGGCTCAGGATTTCGGCCTGGCCGGGCGTGACGGTGAACGCCTTCTGCGACCAGGACAAGACAAACTGGACCAGCACGAACGAAAGCGTGAAGCCCCACGCGACGTACATCGGGATGCTCTCGCGGGAGATGGGCCCCAGGCCGGCCTTGTGGAGGAATGCCGACCCGGCGATGATCATCACCACCGGGATGACGGCCAGCCAGCGGCGCGGCCGGAAGCTGACCTCCGGGATGTCATACGAGCGCGCCGGAACTACAGGTCGGTGATGTCCTTGCCGCGCCGGAAGGTCAGCCGCACGATAACGGTCAGCACCACGGTGATCACTGCGGACACCCCGAACAACACCGGCAGTGCGCTGGCGAACGCGGCCTGGTTGTGCACGTGCGTACTCCTCTGCCAGGTCGGGGGCTGATGGCGCGCCCAGCGAGATGAGGAGCTCCATGCCCTGTTTTTGCTGATGTGCCTTCGCGGCCGGATCGCGGCTGTCAAGCGTCGACAATAACCAGGGCCTTCCCCGCCAGGGCGCTATGCTCCGGTCCCGCCCCCTGGGTTCCAGCCAGGACGAGATCGTTTGCATTATGCAATATCTTCACACCAGTTGGTGAGTGTTTGATCGGAAATACTTCTCTAGGAGAATCGCCGGGGACGCGTGGGGCTGCGTCGGCCGCTGGCTCGCCGGGCGCTGGCACACCGCCCCGGCCCAGGGCTACATCGCCAAGGTCCGGACCTACCTGCGCGAGAAGATCTGGACCAAGCCGGACTTCCAGGAGCCGTAAACCCGGGGGCGCCAGCCGCCTGGAGGTAGGCCAGCCAGCGGATATCCTTGATGA
>JBOHCO010000360.1:0-3838 GCA_050698895.1 Streptosporangiaceae bacterium | reverse complement strand
GGGCCGGCCTGATGGAAGGCGCCCTGCGATCCGGGCAGCGGGCCGCCGCCGCGGTGCACGCCGCCAGGGCCGGGGCCTGAGGAACAGCCGGGCGGCGGTGTCGTCCGCGACAGGGTCGTCCTAGGCTGGTCCGTCGTGGAGAGTGCTTCCGGCTTCTGCAGCCGGGCTGGCGACGCGGGCTCGTTCGGGGTGGCCCGCAAGCGCTGGCTGGGCGGCCTGGGCAACGTGCGCAACGTCGTGCGGCAGGAGATCATCACCCGTCAGCTGGGCCGCCATCTGCCGGACCGGCCGGGTCGCGTCCTCGACGTCGGTGCCGGCCAGGGGACCCAGCGTCTCCGCCTGGCCCGGGCCGGTCACCGCGTGGTAGCCGTCGAGCCCGACCCGGACATGCGGGCCCAGCTGCGGGCGGCGCTGCGCGACGACCCCGCCGACGTCCGGGACCGGGTGACGGTGGTAGCCGGGTCAATCGGCGACCTCGGCTCTGCGATCCCGGCCGGCGGCTACGACGCGGTGCTATGCCTGGGCGTGCTGATGTACCTGCCGGAGAGCCGGCCGGCCATCACCGAGCTGGCCGGGCACGTCGCCGCCGGCGGGTTCTTGTGTCTCGCGGTCCGCACCCCCGTCTCGGCCGTGTGGCGGCCCGCGGCCCGGCAGGACTGGCCCGCCGCGCTGGCCGCCCTGCAGGAGCGGGCCAGCGCGCAGGCCCAGGGACGGGACATGCGCTATCTCAACGAGATCGGCGCGCCCGCCCGCACCGACAGCATCGACACCATCGCCGAGGTGGCGGCCGAGTCCGGACTGGAGCTGGAGCGCTGGTACGGCGTCCGGATCGCGGTCGACCTGGCCGAGCTCGACCCGCCGGCGCCGGCCGACCCCGGACAGCTCGCCGCGCTGCTCGACGTCGAGGAGTACCTGGGCGCCACCGACCCCTACCGGCAGCTGGCCCAGCTCGCTCACCTCATCCTGCGCCGGCCGCCTGCGTGACGCTGGCCTACCGCCTGAGCTGGCGGCCGCGCGGCGGCGTCGAAGGGTGGACCTAGCACCACTGAGTCTGACCGCGGCCGGCGCCCACAATAGGGCAGGAGCGGGCCGTCCCCTGTGCGGGGCTGGCGGCTCGCCGGAATGCTGCCGAGCGGTGCGGAGACAGTGATGGATGAGGCTGGTGCCAGGATCGCGCGGCTGGCCTGGCGGACGCTGCGGACCTGCGTTCGCGGAATGGTCCTGGCCGCTACCGCGGCCGCGGGGGTCCCGCTGCTCGTGGCCTCCCTGGCCGGCCTCCTCCTGCTGCCGGCCGGGATCGGGGTGGTGCTCGCGCCCGAGGGCCTGCTCGCAGTGCGGCGGTACGCCGAGCTGCAGCGCCGCTGGGCGCTCGCCTGGTCGGGGATGTCGATCGCGTCGCCCTACCGGCCCCGGCCGGCCAGCCGGGCCGGCGAGCTGTCCGGGGCGTTCAGGCGCTGCAAGTGGGTCCTCGGCGATCCGGCGACCCGGCGCGACCTGCTGTGGACGCTGGTCAACGTGCCGGTCAGCGCGGTGCTCGGGCTGCTGCCCGCGTTCCTGCTCGTCGCCTTCACGTGGACCGCGATCGACGACTACGGAACCGTGGTGCGCGGCTGGGCGAACGTCGCGCCCCAGGGCCTCGTGCTGCAGCTGTTCTACCTGAGCATGCTGCCGGCCTGCGTCATCGCGGGGCCGTGGCTGCTGAAAGCTGCACGCCGTCGCCGCATCGTCGCTGCTGGCCCCGAGCCGGACCGAGATGGCGGCCAGGGTAGGCCAGCTGAGCGAGTCGCGCTGGGACGCGGTGGACGCGTCGGCGGCCGAGCTGCGCCGGATCGAGCGCGACCTGCACGACGGCGCGCAGGCCCGGCTGGTAGCGCTGGGCATGAACATCGGCTTCGCGGAGCAGGTGGTCAGGGACAACCCGGACCTGGCGCTGACCCTGCTGGCCGAGGCGCGCGCCTCCAGCGGCCAGGCGCTGTCGGAGCTGCGCCTCCTGGTCCGCGGCATCCACCCGCCGGTGCTGGCCGAGCGCGGCCTCGACGGGGCCGTGCGGGCCCTGGCGCTGAGCCTGCCGCTGCCGGTTGAGCTGCACATCGACCTGCCCGGCCGCCCCAGCGCGCCGGTCGAGTCGGCGGCCTACTTCGCCATCGCCGAGGCGCTGGCCAACGTGGTCAAGCACAGCGGCGCGAGCCGGGCCTGGGTCGCCCTGGAATACGATCACGGCAGGCTGGTCGCGAGCGTCGGCGACAACGGCTCGGGCGGTGCGCATCCGCGCGCGGCAGGCGGGCTGGCGGGCATCGAGCGGCGGCTGAAGGCCTTCGACGGCGTCGCCGCGGTGACCAGCCCGGCCGGCGGTCCGACTCAGGTGACGATGGAGCTGCCGTGCGAGTTGTCCTTGGCGAGGACCTGACCCTCCTGCGGGACGGCCTGATCCGGCTGCTGACCGCTTACGGCATGGAGGTCGTGGCGGCCGTGGACAGCGGACCCCGCCTGCTGCACGCGCTGGTCACGCACCGCCCCGACGTGGCCGTCGTGGATGTGCGGCTGCCGCCGACCTTCACCGACGAGGGCCTGCGGGCGGCCATCCAGGCCCGGGCCCGGCTGCCGGGCCTGCCCGTGCTCGTGCTGTCCCAGCACGTCGAGCAACTCTACGCGAAAGAGCTGCTCGCCGCGGGAACCGGAGGCCTGGGCTACCTGCTCAAGGACCGGGTCTCCGACGTGCACCGGTTCATCGAGGCGGTGCGAACCGTGGCCAGCGGCGGCACGGCCATGGATCCCGACGTCGTGTCGCAGCTGCTGGCCCGCCGTGACCGGAGCCGGGACCAGAGGCTGAGCACGCTCACCACGCGGGAACGCGAAGTCCTCGCGCTGATGGCCGAGGGGCACAGCAACGCCGGCATCGCCGCCCGGCTGGTGGTCACCGACAAGGCCGTCAGCAAGCACATCGGCAGCATCTTCACCAAGCTCGACCTGTACCCCGGCGAGGAGGCCAACCGCCGCGTCCTGGCCGTGCTGACCTACCTCAACGCCTGACCACAGCCGGCCCGGCGTGCAACGCCGACGCTGCTGATCCCGTATCAGGGATGTCCACGTGGGCGTTCAGTGTAGGAGTTCGACGACGAAAGGTGGGTGCCTGTGAGGCGGCCTGCGGATCGAGATCGCGAGTTCACCGAATTCGTCATGGTCCAGCGTGCCGCGCTCGTGCGCGTTGCGGCACTGCTGGTCTCCGGTGACCTGGCCAAGGCCGAGGACGTGGTGCAGACCGCGCTGACCAGGCTGTACCTGGCCTGGCCGCGGGTCCGGAGGGACACCGCCACAGCGTACGCGCGGCGCTGCGTGGTGAACGCGGCGATGGACGATCGCCGGAGCCTGTTCAGCAGGCGCGAGCAGGTCTCGGCGCAGTTGCCTGACTTCGCCGCGGACGATCCGCAGCGCGGCGACGCGACGGCGCTGGTCGCGCTGCTCGCCACCCTGCCGGCCGGCATGCGCGCGGCGGTCGTGCTGCGCTACGTCGAGGGGCTCAGCATCGCGGAGGCCGCCGACGCCATGGGGTGCAGCGAGGGAAACGTCAAGAGCCAGAGCGCGCGCGGGCTTGACCGGCTGCGTGAGGCGCTGCCTCACTACCCGCGACTCCCGCGGCAACAGCACGCGCGCAGCACCATCTGATACCCGACTGAGCTGTCCAAGGAGCATTGACATGCCAGATGTAATCGACATGCTGCAACAGCTGCCGCATGCCGTCACGCCGGGACCGGCCGGGCCGGATCTCGCCGCGGCCGATGTCGCACGCGGCCACCGGGCCCTGCGGCAGCGCCGCCGCCGGCGCCTCACGGGCGCGGCC
>JBOHCO010000359.1:0-4000 GCA_050698895.1 Streptosporangiaceae bacterium | reverse complement strand
ACTGATGTTCTTACGACCGGCGCAGGCCAGGCCGGGGCCGCTGGCTCGCGGCCGGAGCGGCCGGGGCGGGGGCGGCCGGGCTGGACGCTCGCGCTGGCCGGGATGGGGGCGTTCATGTCCGCCCTCGACATCGTGGTCGTCGCGACCGCGCTGCCCACCATGCGTGCCCACCTGGGCGCCAGCCTGGCCGACCTGGAGTGGACCATCAATGCCTACAGCCTGGTCTTCGGCTGCCTGATGCTCACCGGCGCCGCGCTCGGCGACCGGTTCGGCCGCCGTCGCATGTACGTGATCGGCCTGCTCACCTTCGTGGCCGGGTCGGCCTTCGCCGCCCTGGCCCCCAGCACCGGGGTGCTCATCGCCGCCCGCGCCGTCCAGGGCGGCGGCGCGGCCCTGCTGCTGCCGCTCACCCTGACGCTCATCAGCGACGCCTTCCCGGCCGACAAGCGCGGCGCGGCCATCGGCATCTGGGGCGCCCTGACCGGGCTGGGCGTCGCGTCCGGCCCGGTCCTGGGCGGCGCCGTGGTGCAGGGCCTGTCCTGGCAGTGGATCTTCTGGATCAACGTGCCCGTCGGGCTGGCGGTGGCCGCCGTGTCCGCGGTCCGGCTGCGCGAGAGCCGCGGCCCCCGGTCGCAGCTCGACCTCACCGGCATGGTGCTGGCCGGGGCCGGGCTGTTCGCGCTGACCTGGGCGCCAGTGCGGGCGCCCGGCGCCGGCTGGGACAGTGCCGAGGTGATCGGCTCGCTGGTCGCCGGGGTGGTGCTCATCACCGCGTTCCTGGCCTGGGAGCGGCGCACCCGCTACCCGATGCTGCCGCTGGCCTACTTCCGCATCCGCGGCTTCGCGACCGCCAACGCGGTGATCTTCTTCCAGTTCATCTCGGTCATCGGGTCGCTGTTCTTCATCACCCAGCTGTTCCAGATCGGGCTCGGCTACTCCCCGCTCCAGGCCGGCCTGCGGATCCTGGTCTGGATGGCCGCGCCCATGGTGGTCTCCCCGGTGGCCGGCGCGCTGGCCGACCGGATCGGCAGCCGGCCGTTCATGGTCGCCGGGCTCGTCCTGCAGGCCGCCGGGCTGGCCTGGCTGGCCGCCGTCACCCGGCCGGACATCGGCTACGGCACCCTGGTCGCCCCGCTGGTCGTCGCGGGCGTCGGCATCGGCATCGGCTTCCCCACCGTGGCCAACGCCGTCACCGGCTCGGTGCCGCCCGAGGGGGTCGGCCTGGCGGTCGGCACCAACAACGCCCTGAACGCGCTCGGCGGGGTCTTCGGCATCGCCATCCTGGCCGCCGTGTTCGCCGCCCACGGCAGCTACGCCGGGCCCGCCTCGTTCATCACCGGGTTCCGGCCCGCCGAGTGGATTGCGGCGGCGGCCGCGGCCGTCGGGGTGGCGGCCGCCCTGCTGGCCCCGTCCGGGGTCAGCGACCGTGCGGGTCCGCCGCGTTGAGCGTGGCGACGACCTGGTCGTAGTCGCCGCGGGCCTCGCCGTAGCGCAGGAACTTGACCCGCTCCACCTGGATCTCCGCGGCCTCGGGCTGGGCCTGGAGCAGCGCCACGACCTCGGCCACGAACTCGTCCAGCGGCATCGCGAACTCGCTGTCCTCCTGCCCGGGCAGCAGCGCGGTGCGGACCGAGGGCGGCTCCAGCTCCACGACCCTGACGGTGGTGCCGGCGAGCTGGAGCCGCAGCGACTCGCTGAGCATGTGGACCGCGGCCTTGGACAGGTTGTAGCTCGGCGTCACCCGCAGCGGCGCGAAGCCCAGGCCTGAGGACACCGTCATGATCGTCGCGTCCGGCCGGGACCTGAGGTGCTCGATGAACGCCGCGATCAGCCGGATCGGGCCGAGCACGTTGGTGGTCACCACCGACTCGGCCGAGGCCAGGAACGACTCGGGCTGGTGCCAGTCCTCGATGCGCATGATGCCCGCCATGGTGACCAGGACGCTGAGGTCCGGGTGCCGGGCCAGCACCTCGGCCGCGGCGGCGGTGATGCTGGCGGGGTCCGCGGTGTCGATCTCGACGGTGTCCAGGCCGGGGTGCCCGGCGGCGATCTTGGCCAGCAGGTCGGCCCGCCGGCCGCCGATGATGACCGTGTTTCCCCTGGCCTGGAGCGCGACGGCCAGGGCCAGCCCGATGCCGCTGGTGGAGCCGGGGATGAAGACGGTGTTTCCGGAGATGTTCATGCGGCAAGTCTGGCCGGGCTGGGGCGGCCGGGGCAGAGAGCGGTTATCGGGGGATCGGCGGTCCCTGGCTGGCCCGCCGGCGCGGCCAGATAATGGGGGCATGGACCGCGCCGCGCTCGCCGCCTTCCTGCGCCGTCGCCGGGAGGCCCTCCAGCCCGCCGACGTCGGGCTGCCCGCGGGCGCCCGCCGCCGGGCCCGCGGGCTGCGGCGGGAGGAGGTCGCGGCGCTGGCCTCGATGTCGGCCGATTACTACACCCGGCTGGAGCAGCAGCGCGGCCCGCAGCCCAGCGAGCAGATGCTCGCCTCGCTGGCCCGCGCGCTGCGGCTGACCGGCGACGAGCGCGACTACCTGTTCCAGATGGCCGGGCACAACGCCCCGACCTCGATGTCGGCGGCCACCCACGTCGCGCCCGCGCTGCTGCGGGTGCTGGACCGGCTCAGCGACACCCCGGCGCTGATCCTGTCCAGCCTCGGCGAGACGCTGGTGCAGAACCAGCTGGCCAGCGCGCTGCTCGGGGACCAGACGGGATACACCGGCCTGGCCCGCAGCGAGATCTACCGCTGGTTCACCAATCCCGCCGAGCGGCGCCGCTACCCGGAAACCGACCGCGGCCGGCAAAGCCGGGCCCAGGTCGCCAACCTGCGCGCCGCCTACGGCGTCATGGGCGCGAACTCGCCCGCCGGCGAGCTGGTGCGGGCGCTGGCGAAGGCCAGTCCGGAGTTCGCCGGGCTGTGGGAGCGGCACGAGGTGGCCCGGCGGTTCGCGGACCACAAGGTCCTCATCCACCCCGAGCTGGGCCCGATCGAGCTGGACTGCCAGGTGCTGTTCACCGAGGACCAGTCCCAGGCGCTGCTGGTGCTCACCGCTCCCCCGCACACCGAGGGCTACGAGAAGCTGCAGTTGCTGGCCGTGCTCGGCCACGAGCGCTTCGCCCGGGCCGATCACGACTGACTGTAGCTAGCGCACGCGGGGGCTTCAGCCTGCGCGAGGCCACCCGGGCCCTGGTCCTGCTGCACGACTTCACCATCGGCTTCTGCGTCGAGGAGCAGGCGGTGGCCCAGGTGACCGCGGCCGGCGACGACCGCTACTCCCCCGGCCGCCGGGCCGAGCTGATCGGCCCGCAGGACGCGCCGCTGCTGGACACGGTGGCCCGGCTGCGGCCGGGCGGCTAAGCCCCGGGCCCTGTCTTCGGCCTGTCCCCGGGGCACTACCCGCGCCGGCCAGCCACTGGGGGATACGACCGCGGCCTGTTTGCAACAGGGTTTAACCAGGCCGCGCTGGGCGCAGGGGACGGAGTGATGATGATCAGTCAGCACCGCTGTCAGCTACGGGGCGCCCCGCGCCCGCTGGTAGTGGCGGCGGGCCTTCATCCGGTTGCCGCAGGCGGCCATGGAGCACCACCGCGCGGTGCCCGCCCTGGTGCGGTCGATGAGGAACAGGCGGCACTCGTCGTTGTCGCACGGGCGCAGGCGGCCGGGACGGTTTCGGGCCAGGGCATCCCAGGCCAGCACCGCGCGGACGGCCAGCTCGCGCTCCGGGGCGACGCTGAGCGTCCAGCTGACCTGACCGCCGGCGATGGCCGGGGCGCAGGCCGCGCCGTCGAGGGCCGGGCCCAGCACGGCCGGCGGCTGCTCCCCGCGCACCACCGCCTGGAGCGCCTGGCGGACCTCCCGCACCCGGGCCAGCTCCGCGTCGGTGCCCTGGCCGCCGACGCTGGCCAGCCAGGCGCGGGCCCGTGCGGCGTCGGCCAGGCGGTCGGCGGGGACGCCGTCGATCACCGGCGTGCTGTTCAGCAGGGCGAGCAGGAAGCCCTCGTC
>JBOHCO010000358.1:0-1792 GCA_050698895.1 Streptosporangiaceae bacterium | reverse complement strand
CCGTCGGCGTCCTCGTCTCCGTCAGGGGCGTCATCGTGCGGGCCGAGCTTTTCCGTCGCGGAGTCGGGCGCGTCGCTGGTGCCGTCCTCGGCCGCTGCCTCGGTGGCGGCGTCGGGGTCCTGCTGTTCGGGGCTGGCGGTCTCGGCAGTTCCGTCCTGGCCGGCCTCATCGGCCGTCTCGTCGCCGCCGGGACCGTCCGGGCTGGTGGTGGCGGTGCCCTCTCCGGGCTGGCCGCCCTGCTCGTCTTCCGGGCCGGCATCGGCCGGGCCGGCATCGGCCGGCCGCGGGCCTGATCCGCCGGGCCCGACCGGGCTGGGGTCGGCCGTGCCCTGGTCCGAGATGCTAGTTCCGGAGCGGGTGATTTCCGGGTCGCCGAAAACGCCGTCGGCCGCGGCCGCGGCGAGGCCGGGACCGCTGTCGTCGGGATCTGCCGACCGTCCGGTCATGCCCCCCATGTAACCAACTACCGTGGTCCCATGCGCAATTACCGGGAGCACCTCGGCGTGCCGATCCTGTGGTGGGTCCTCGGACTGACCACCGCGGCCACGTTCGCCGCGCTTTCGTGGGCCGGGTTCAACCTGCTGGTCGGCGTCATCCTGTTCGTGGTGCTGGTCATCGGGCCCGCGGTGGGCCTGGCCATCTGGGGCCGGGCGGCCATCGAGGTCAGCACCGGGGAACTGCGCGCGGGACGGGCCACGCTGCCGCTGGCCCTGGCCGGCACGGTGCAGGCGCTGGACGAGAAGCAGACCGCGCAGATGCGCGGGCCGATGGCCGACCCGGCCGCGTTCATGTGGATCCGGCCCTACCTGCGGCTCGCGGTCTACATCGAGCTGGCCGGGGACCGCCCGGACCGCCCGTACTGGCTGATCGGCACCCGCCACCCGGAGGAACTGGCCCGGGCGATCGGCCGATCCCGACCGCAGTACCGCGCCGACGACACCTCCATGGCATGATCGGCTGACGGCGTCAGGAGGGATACGCAGATGTCTGCCAAGAAGGCTGACGTGGAGTCGCGGAAGAAGGCTGACATGGGGTCGCGCGCGGTGAGCGCGCTGGCCGGGATGGCCGCCGCGTTCGTGGTGCGCAAGCTGCTCTCCTTCGGCTGGACCAAGATCACGGGCAAGCAGCCGCCGGAGCACCCCGAAGACCCGCAGGTGGCACTGGGCGAGGCGCTGGCCTGGGGCATCCTGCTCGGCGCGGGCGTGCACACGGCCCGGATGCTGGCCACCCGTGCGGTCGGCCGCCACAGCTCCGAAGCGGTCGCCGAGGTGGGCGCCGCATCCGCGGCTCAGGACGGCTGAAACCGTCCTAACCCGCCCGATCGGTCTCTGACCTGCGACGACGCACGGGCTTTGGGCCGCGCTGGCGCGCGGCCCTGGCCTAGTCTGGACGGGTGCATGACAGGGACAGGTCGCGGCTGACCTTCAAGCTCGCCTACGCCTTAGAGCATCCGGACCGGATTGTCGGGTATACGCGCCGCCGGTGCCGCGACGCGTGGCTGGCGCTGCGCAGCACCGATCACGTCGCCTACTACCGGGCCGTGATGCGGTCGGACGCCTCCCGCAGCCGCGAGGCCGCGGTGGGCAGCAAGACCCACGAGTCCTGGCTGCAGATCGGCCAGATGCAGTTCGACTACCTGCTCGGGCACGGGCTCAAGCCGGACATGCGGATGCTCGAGATCGGCTGCGGCAACCTGCGCGCGGGCCGGCTGTTCATCGACTACCTGGACCCGGGCAACTACTACGGGATCGACATCTCCCCCGACATCCTGCTGGCCGCGGAGGGCGTCGTG
>JBOHCO010000357.1:0-6496 GCA_050698895.1 Streptosporangiaceae bacterium | reverse complement strand
ACCGCTCCGGGTCATAGCAGCCTCGCACCGCCGTGGCCCGGCCCGCCAGCGGCCGTTCCAGCGCGGTTGCCAGCAGGCACTCGCGCAGCCTGGCGTCCAGCTCCAGCCAGCGCTGGCGCAGCAGGGCGGGCACCCGGGGCAGCGGCCGGTTGGTCAGGTGGGCCAGCACCAGTGCCTCGGCCCAGACTCGCAGCCAGGCATCGTCAGGCGAGCTGGCCAGCATGTCGGCCTGCCGGATCTCCAGCAGCGTGCAGGCCCGGCCCGCCGTGCAGGTCGGCCCGCAGGCCGCCGACCGGCGCCCGTGGATCGGCGGCGGCGCCTGGAGCGCGGGGTCGGTGACGGCCCGCTCCCGCCCCCCGCCGTAGGGCACCCGGATCCGCAGCGGCCTATCCATCCCGTCGGCGAACACCGCCGCCGCCCCCGGTCGCAGCGACACCACCTGCCGGGACTGGTCCTCGTCCAGGTTCATGGCCGCCCCCACGACCTGGCGGTCGTCGCTGGCCGGCAGCCGGTGCAGCACCTTGAGCGCGGTGTTTTTCACCACGTCGGGCACGAGCTTGGAGGGGATCTGCTCGGCGATCACGATGCCCTCGCCGTAGGCCCGGATCTCGGCCAGCAGGCTGGCGAACAGCTCCACCGCGTGGGCGCCAGCACCCTCCCGGCCGGCCCGCAGCAGCCGGTGCGCCTCCTCGATCACGATGACGTGGCGCAGCCCGTCGGCCGGGCCGGTCCTGGCCCGCATCCGCAGGTGCTCCACGATCCGGATGATCAGCGTGCCGATCAGGAAGGCCTTGTCCTCGTCGTTGGCCACGTCCTCGATGGCCAGCACCACGTTGCGGCGCAGCAGGGCGCCGATGTCCGCCGGATGCCCGCCCTCGAAGAACCGGCCCGCCGACCCGGTCCGCAGCGACCGCAGCCGCACCCCCACGAACCCGCGCACGTCGGCCTGGAGCTCCTGGCCGTAGCCCACGTCCTGGATGACGTCCAGCGCCGCGGCCTCCAGCCGGGCCAGCGTCGGCACCGTGGGCGGGGCGATCGCGCCCGGCAGGCCGGTCCCGGTCACCGCGTCCCAGCCGCAGTCCGTGTAGGCCCGCTGGAGGGCCTGCGACATGATCTGCGGGAACGGCTCGCGGGCGTCGAAGGCGGCCAGGAACAGGGCCCGGACCATGTCGATGTGCGCCTGCACCGGGTAGCCGGGCTCGGGCGCCAGCGGGTTGACCGACACCGGGACCGCCGCCGGGTCGGCCGGGTTGATCACCGTGACCTGGCCGTGGTCCTCGATCCGGCCGGCCATCGCCGCGTACTCCGACTTGACCGGCTCGATGGCCAGCCAGCTGACCCCGGCCGCGGTGAGCTGCTCGAGGATGTGCCGCACCGTCTGCGACTTGCCCGCCCCGGTGGCGCCGGTGACGAAGGCGTGCCGGTTCAGCGTGGCCAGCGGCACCCGGAACTGGCCCACGGCCCGGTCCTGGCCGTCCAGGATGGCCCCCAGCTCGATGGACCGCTCGTCGCTGATCTCGCTGGTGACGTCGAAGAAGCCCGCGTCGAGCACCCGGATGCCCGGCACCTCGCCGCGGGGCAGGCCGGTCAGCGCGGCCAGCGCGCCCGCGGTGGCCATCAGCGGCACCGCCGAGCCGTCCCGCGGGTCGGACAGCTTGGCCGCCAGGGCATCGGCGAAATCGTGCGCGCTCTCGGCGCTGCGCAGCCGGTACTGGTGGTCGCGCAGGTCCACCGCCCCGGCCAGCACCGGCGCGATCAGGCCCAGCTCCTGCTCGCTGGCCGCCCCGGCCAGCACCCGGACCTCCCAGAGCCCGGCCTCCCGGTAGGCGTCCAGCTCGGCCAGCCGGTGCTGGGCGCGCTGCGCGTCGAAGCGCGCGTGCTCCTCCTCGTACCGGCGCAGCACGTTGAGCTGCGCGCGCAGCTCGTCGGTCTCCGCGTCGAGCAGGTCGGTGGGGTCGGCCACGATCAGCCAGCCGAACGGCCGGCCCATCAGGGTCTGCAGCGCGGACTCGAACAGCGTCGGGCCCGGCTTTCCATCCGGGGACCGCCCGCGCCCGAACCCGGTCCAGCCCAGCCCGTCGTCGGCCGGGTCGGTGCCCAGCATCGGCGCCTGGCGGCCGGGGCACGGGCCCCAGACCAGCCGGTCCAGGTCGGCCAGCACGCTGCCGCTCATGGGCACGCCGCGCGCGCCCCAGGGGAACAGCAGCTCCTCCGGGGGACCCGACCCGCCCCCGCCAGGGCCTAGCCCGCCGCCGGCGTCCAGGCCTGCGTCCAGGCCCGGACTGGCCGTCGGCAGCGGCCCGGCGTTGGTGATCAGCTCCAGGGGCGCGCCGCCGCCGCGGGACAGCCAGCCCGCGATGAACGGCCGGCGGTGCGCGATCGCGTTCAGCGCGGCCGGCAGCACCGCCGCGTAGTCACGATCGGCACTGCTCTGAGTGGGGCCGGCGGTGATCGCCTGAACCCGGTACCACGGGCCCGTCGCGCCCCCGCCAATCCCCGCCGCCTGGACCATATTGCGTGCATACCAGGCCGACGCCGGTCTGTGCCACCCAAACGCCCCGGTTGCCGGGCCCCGCGGCCCGGCCGGCGCTAGCCGGCGGTCACTCCGGCTGGAAGCCGGCCGCGGTGAGCATGCGGCGCAGGTCCACCACCATCTGCGGGTCGATGTCCTTGCCCGCGGGCGGGTCGAGGTACTCCGTCTCCGGGCCCAGGGCCACGGTCAGCTTGCCGTCGTGGTGCTCGGAGACCGTGCCGACCGCGTCCAGCAGCGAGATCACCGACCGCCATTCGATGTTGTGGCTCGTCGGGTGCTGGAAGATCTCGCGCAGCGTGGTCCGGTGGTGGTTGCTCAGGTGCTCGGGCTCGGCGGGTGTTGACAACGAGGTTCCTCTCCGCTCAGGTGCGCTCAGGTCCGGTCGTAACGGGTCGGCGGGAAGTCGTCGCGCTCGCCCTTCACGTGCAGCTCGCCCTCGTCCAGCTCGTGGCGGATCTCTGCCCGCTCCTCCTGGTAGACCTCCGACTGCCTGACGTCCGGCTCGGGCGGCTCGTCGGTGGCGGGCGGCACCTCATCCGGGTCGTAGGCGTCGATGCCGGCCTCGACCCGCTCCTCCTCGGTCAGCCGGGCCAGCTGGTCGTCGTCCAGGCGCTGCGAAGCGCCGCCGTGCTCACGCCGGTTGCGGTGGAACTCCTCCGCCGGCTCAGAATCCTGCTCGCTCATAAATGCCCTGCTTTCTGCTCCCCTCCGGGCGCCTGATGACGACGCCTTCCCTCGTCGCTCCTCGCTCCTCCGTCGCTCGTCGCTCGTCAGTCCAGGCGGTGCCGCGCCCCTCCGGCTCGCGTCTCCGGTATGCCTGCAAGCCCAGGGAAGATACTCGTCCGAGCCTACGCGGGCGGCCTGCCCCCCGCCCGGCCAGCCCGCTCTGTTGGCCCCGCTCGCGACCGAAGCCGGGCCAGCGCCTCATCCAGGGTCAGCGGGGTGGCCGTCGGCAGCCCGGCGATGGCCGGGTTGGCGTCCGCCAGCACCACCCGGCGGCCGCCCGGCCCGGCGTAGCTGAGCAGCACCGCGCTGGCCGGAAGCTGCTGGAGCTCGTGCTGCTCGACCAGGAACTCGCGGGTGCGCTGGGCCCCGGCGGCCAGCGAGTCGCTGGTCCCGAGGGCCCGCGAGGTGCTCCAGCCCCAGGCCGTGCTGGCGTTGAGGCCCTCGGTCAGCGCCACCGAGTCCGACATCGCCCGCGAGGTGCTGCGGTCCCGGCTGACCGAGCCAGTGCTCTCGGCGAACGGCGCGAACCCTCCGCCGTGGCTGGTCCCCCGGCCGCGGCTGCGGCCGGCCGTGTCGGTGACCGAGGCCGAGTCCGTCACCGAGTCCGCCGTGCCCACCGTGCTGGTGTAGGAGTCCCCGGTGGTGACCGTCACCGAGGTGCCAAGGGTCTGGGTGAGCTGGCTGACCACGAACCGGTGCTCGGTGCCGATCTGCTCCGCCGCCGCCCGCGCGTCGTCGGCGTTGCCCAGGCGCATGAACGCCACCGCCGCGCTGCCGCGCCCCAGCCGCTCCCGGACGTGCGCCGGAAGCGACCGGTAGCCCAGCACCAGCCCGGCCCGCGCGGTCTCGCAGGCGTCCGCCAGCCGGTCCAGCATGTCCCCCGGCAGCCGCTCGGCGCCCAGCACGAACAGCGTCTGCTGCCAGGGCCGCCCCGCCGGCGCCTGCCGCAGCGCGTGGGTGAGCGCCGCGGTCAGGTAGCTGGCCAGGACCCGGTTGCCCAGGGCCGCCGCCCGCCGGTCCAGCCAGGCCAGGCGCAGCCTGCTGGGCGGCAGCGCGGCCGGCGCGGTGCCCAGCGGGGCCAGCGTCCGCAGCCGCGCCTCCAGGGCGAAGGCCCGGTCGATCACCACCCGCTCGGCCGCGCCGCGCCCGAACAGTCCCGTCAGCCGGTCCACCTGGTCCGCGGTCAGCAGCCCGGCCCTTACGTCCGCCCGCGGGTCGCCCACCTGGGCCAGAGCGCGCAGCGCCGCGGCCAGCGACCCCAGCCCGGCGGCCTCGCCGAGCACGCCGAGCACCCGGCTGAGCAGGGCGGCATCGGCGGCCGGATCGGGCCCGGCGCCCTGGTCGCCGCTGCCGGCCACGGCCATCGCGAGCACGTCGGCCAGCTCGTCGCCGGCCAGGCCGCCGCCCAGGTCGAGCCGGGGCAGGTCGCCCGGCAGCACCCAGACCAGCGGGTCGATGCCGCCGCCGCGGGCCAGGGCCAGCAGGTCGCCGGCCACCCCGCCCTCGGTCAGGTCGAGCACCGTGACCTCGCCGCCCGCGGCCAGCCGGGGCACCGCGACCGAGGTCAGCAGGGCCGACCAGCCCGCCAGCGTGCCCCCGGCCACGTCCACCCGGTGGATGACCCCCGGCAGCGTCACCGGGAACCACTGCGGCTGCCGCCGGGACACCTCGCGCTGCTTCCGCCAGGCCTGGACGTCACGGTGGTAGCGGGCCCGGGCGACCGCCGCGGCCTGCTCGGCGGCCGCCCGGAAGCCGGCCACCCGCTCGCTCTCCGCGGCCACCCGGCCGCGCAGCTCCCGCTCGCCGCGCCAGATGACCCGCAGGTTCCCGGCCGCCACGGCCAGGCACGCCCCGCCGCCGAGTAGGGCCAGCCCCCCGGTCAGCACGCCGGCCACCCAGCCCGCGACCAGCGCGCAGGCCCCCGCGGCCGACCAGGCGCAGGCCCGCCGGTGCGGCCGGCCCAGCCGGGTCTCCTCCCGCCGCTGCGCGGCCAGCCACCCGCCGCTGACCTGGCCCGGCGCGACCGGCTCCGGCGGCCGGGCCGGCGGCGGCCCGGGCTCGGCCGCCAGCTGCGCGTGCTGCCAGCCCACGTACACCCGGTCGGGCCGGAACGCCACCCGCGCCCCGGTCTCCCCCGCGGTCACTTCAGCCCCGCCCACGGACCGGGCACGAGCAGGCCGCCCGGCCGCGGCCGGCGGCCCTGGCCCTGGCCCTGGTCGAAGATCGTGAACTCCCCCTCGTCCTGCCACGGCAGCGCGCTCGCCATCGGTCCTGGGCTGCTATCCATCCGTAACAAGGGTTGGCCGCGCAGCATCGTCTCCAGCCCCTGGCTGACCGGTCCGGCGGCGACCACCACCCGCACCCCCTCGGCCAGCGCGGTCGCCGCGGCCTCGTCCGCGGTGGACAGCAGTACCGCGATGCCGGCGGACGCGCCCAGCGCCGGCAGCCCGGCCAGGTCCGGCTGATCCGCCGCGGTGACGCCGTGGATCCAGGCCAGGCCGTCGCCGCGCACTCCCTGCTCGCCCAGGTCACGCAGCCCGGTCGTCAGGTCGGCCAGGGCCTGCCGGGCTGCGGTCCCGGTGGCGGGCCGGTGACCCTCCTGGCCGGCCACCAGCAGCACGGCCGAGCGCTCGGACGCGGCCACGGCGAAGCGGTCGGCCAGGCCCGGCCCGACCGTGCTCCCCGCTCTCCCCCGCTCATCAGTCCATGCGGCGCCGCGCCCACCCGCCTCCCCTTCCCCCTTCAAAGGCTCGCTCAGCGCCCCGACCCGGGCCAGCCGGACGCCGGACGCCGCGCAGGCATCGGCCACGGCCCCGC
Source organism: Streptosporangiaceae bacterium (assembly GCA_050698895.1). Classification (GTDB taxonomy): domain Bacteria; phylum Actinomycetota; class Actinomycetes; order Streptosporangiales; family Streptosporangiaceae; genus DASUBV01. The sequence goes on along the minus strand of JBOHCO010000357.1, from coordinate 420 downwards.
TCAGCCACGGGCGGCCGGCCAGGTCGATGACGATCAGGGTCTTGTGCCGCCGGGCCGCGGCGCAGGCCAGCGGGAGGGCGGCTAAGGCCGCCGCGCGGTGGCCGGCGCCGAAGGTTAGGACGCCGCCCCGGGCCTGGGCCCAGGCGATCTCGGCCGGCCGGCCGGTGGCCGTCTCGAGCCCCAGGGCGCAGCCGGCCCTGGTCACCACCTCGCCGGCAGCGAGATCCGCCACCGTACGGCGCCGGCGCAGCGCGACGATCAGTCCCGGCCGGTAGTCAGCGGGCCAGGCGGAGTGACCGAGCCAGCCGCCCCGGCCCAGCCAGCCGACCGCCGCCGCCTCTCCCGCGGCTAAGAGCAGCGCCAGCGGAAGCTGCTCCGGCAGCCAGTGCCCGGCCCCGGAGAATGCCGCCGGGAGGCGGG
>JBOHCO010000356.1:0-16672 GCA_050698895.1 Streptosporangiaceae bacterium | reverse complement strand
CGAACCAGGGCGCGGCGAACACGTTGAACAGCGACAGCTTGTTCAGGATCGGGGCCAGGGCCGGGTGCGCGGTGTAGTACTGGCTGACCGCCGACGGGTCGACTCCCTGCTGGGGCAGCACGGACCCGGGCACGCTGCCGATGGCCAGCAGGAACAGCAGGATCAGCGCAGTCCGCATCGAGGTGAGCTGGCGCCAGGCCCAGCGCAGCCAGCCGATCAGGCCCAGCCCGCGCGGGCTGGCCGACGGGATCCCGGCGACGGCGGCGGCGGGCTCGGGCGCGGTGGCCTCGGCCAGTTCCTCCCGGACCTCGGCTTCCTCCCGGACCTCGGCCTCGCTCGGCTTGGTCGCGGGCGAATCGGCCTCGCGCACGTTCCCGCCCGCCGGCCCGCGGCTCACTGGCTCGCTCCCGTCGCGACGGCGTGCGACCCGAGCACCCTGGTGATCAGCGCCTTGAGGGCGTTGAACGATGCCCCGCCGACGATCCGAGCGGCGATGTGCCCGCTGCGATCGATCACCAGCGTGGTCGGGATCGCGGCCGGCGGCACAGTCTTGCGGAAGGCCAGGGCGATCTCATCTCCAGGGTCGTTCAGGCTCGGGTAGGTAATCCGGAAGGTGTGCATGAACGCCTCGGCGCTCGTGGGTTCGTCCTGGATATCGATGCCGAGGAAGCGTACCCCCAGCGACCGGTACCGGCTGGCCAGTGTGGCCAGGTCGGGCGCCTCGGCCCGGCACGGCGAGCACCAGGAGCCCCAGAAGTTAAGGACGACCACCGAGCCGCGGTAGTCGGACAGGGTCAGCCGGGATCCGGTCAGCGTCTTTCCGGAGATGTCCGGGGCCTTCGGCCGGTGGCCGGCCGCCAGGAAGCTGCTGCCGGTGCCGCTGACGAAGCTCTGGCCGTTGCTGAGCGCGGTGTTCTGGCCGATCGCGCCGCCCTCGCAGCCGGCCGCGGTCAGCGCGACGGCCGCCGTCGCCACGAGGGTGGCGGCCGTGCGGCGGATCATCCGGGCCGCCCGGGTCGCCGGCCACGGGCTCCGCGCGGGCAGTGAGCACGGCGGGCGCGCTCATCGCGCGGGTACGCGGGATGCGGCTGGCGAGGCACAGCGTGATCTCCTACAGGCGGTAGTACCGCGCTCCATTGTGCCCGACCATGGGATCTGCCCCCACAGCGGGCCGGCCTTACCCGATCCGAACACATCTCGGCGCCTCCTCAGCGAGCCCGGTCAGGCGCCCGCCACGCGACGGCCGCGATCGCCGGATGGCTCGGCGTAGTCGACCGCCACGACGTCGTCGCCGGAGAAGGTCAGGCTGGTCACGCTGCCCAGCGCGCAGGCCCGCTTGCGCGGGTCGTGCCACAGCCGGCGCTGCTCGACCACCAGCCGGGTGACCCAGATCGGCAGCTGGTGGCTCACGCAGACGGCCTCGTGGCCGCGGGCGGCCCGGGCCGCGTCGGTGGCGGCGGCCATCATCCGTGCCGCCACTTCCTTGTAGGGCTCGCCCCAGGAGGGCCGGAACGGGTTGGACAGCGCCTTCCAGTGCCGCGGCTTGCGCAGCGACCCGTCGCCGACCCCGAAGGTCATTCCCTCGAAGTAGTTCCACGGCTCGATCAGCCGCTCGTCGATCTCGGCCTCCAGGCCGAATTGCTGCCCGATGGGCGCCGCCGTCTCCACGGCACGGTCCAGCGGCGAGCAGCGCAGCAGGGTCACGTCCCGGTCGGCCAGGAAATCGGCGGCGGCCTTGGCCATCAGCTGGCCGTCGCCGGACAGGTGATAGCCGGGCAGCCGGCCGTAGATCACGCCGTGCGGGTTGGCGACCTCGCCGTGGCGCACGAGGTGCACGACCGTGATCCGAGGGTCGGCGTCGGGGGTCGGCCCGGCGGCCGGGGCGGCATCAGCAGTCATAGCGCGCCTAGCCTACCGGCCGCCCGGCCCAGCTCAGCGGCCCGTAGCCAGGCAGGTCAGGCCAGCAGGTCAGGCCGAGCCCCGGCGGACCAGCTCGGTCGGCAGGATCACCCCGGACGGCGGCTCCCCCGCGATCCGGGCCAGCAGCAGCCGGACCATCTCGCTGGACAGCCGGGTCCACGGCTGGCGGATGGTGGTCAGCGGCGGGTCGGTGGTGACGGCGGCCGAGGAGTCGTCGAACCCGCCCACGGCCACCTCCTGCGGCACTCGCCGCCCGGCCCGGCTCAGCGCCCGCATGGCGCCGCGCGCCATCAGGTCGGACGCCACGAACAGCGCGTCCAGGTCGGGCACCCGGCGCAGCAGCTCGTCGGTGGCGGCCAGGCCGCCCGCCTCGGTGTAGTCGCCGTAGGCGATGAGCTCGGCGGCGGCGTCCTCCCCGATGACGTCCCGGTAGCCGGCCAGCCGCTGGGACCCGCCCGGCGCGTCCAGCGGGCCGGTCACGGTCCCGATCCGGCGGCGGCCGGCCGACCGCAGGTAGCTGACCATCTGCCGGGCGCCGCCCCGGTCGTCGGCCGAGACATAGGACACGCGGTTCTCGTGCCCGAGCGGCTCACCGCAGGCGACCATGGGCACCCCGCGGTCGGCCAGGTCGCCGATGAGCCGGTGGCCGAAGTGGGTCGAGATCAGCAGCACGCCGTCCACGTGCCCGGTGGCCACGAACCGGGCGATCCGCATCCGGTCTTCCTCGGTGCCCGCCACCGACAGCAGCAGGGTCATGTCCAGCTCGGCCAGCGCCTGGGTGCAGCCGCGCAGCAGGATGCCGAAGTTCGGGTCCTCGAACAGCCGCTCCTGCGGCTCGGACAGGATGAAGGCCACCGAGCCCGAACGCTGGGTGACCAGGCTCCGGGCGTGGTGGTTGGCCACGTAGCCGGTCTTGCTGATCGCGTTGCGGACGGCGGCCAGCGCGGGCGCGCTGACGTTGCGGCCGCCATTCAGCACCCGCGAGACGGTACCGCGGGACACGCCCGCCAGCGCCGCTACATCCTCGATCGTCGGCCGTCCGCTTGTCCGTCCGCTCGCGGCGGGGCGGCCCCCCTCAGCCATTTGCAACCCCACCCTGGCCAATGCCCACTCCCTGGCGGCCTCATGCTGTGATCGCTCCCAGAATGATCATTAACAAGGGCCGTGTCAAGTCGGTCGTCGCGACGGCCGCTGTCAGGTGCACAACGGAAAAGTTTGCCGAAATCATGCATTGACCGTGCCCCAGAGCACGGCTTACCGTGTGGCGCACAACGTTGTGAGCGCTCCCAAAAGTGCTCGACGCCCGACATCCCCCAGAGACTCAGGACCGCGGCATGAACAGAACTGGACTGAGACGGCTCGGCGTCGCCGCAGCGGCGGCCAGCACGCTGCTCCTCGCCGCCTGCGGCGGCAGCTCTGCTGGCACCCCGCAGGCGGGCTCGCACCAGAAGGTCACGCTGACCTGGTGGACCTGGACCGCCAACCCCAAAGACGTGATCAAGAACTTCGAGGCCAAGTACCCCTGGATCAAGATCCCGGCCCCGCCGTCCTACGGCTCGGGCGGGACGTTCTACTCCAAGCTCACCACCGCGCTGGCGGCGGGCAACGGGCCGTGCGTCAGCCAGGTCGAGCTCGACCACCTGCCCCAGTTCACCCAGGCCCACGACCTGGTGAACATCGCTCAGTACGACGCCAAGTACTCGGCCGACTTCCCGAGCTGGGTGTGGCGCCAGGTGTCCCAGGGCAGCGCCTTGTACGCGATGCCCGAGGACATCGGCCCCATGGGCCTGATGTACCAGCCCACCGTGCTGAAGAAATACCACCTGGCGGTGCCCACCACGTGGGCCACCTTCGCCTCCGACGCGGTCGCGCTGCACAAGGCCGACCCGTCCCAGTACCTGACCTACTTCCCGGTCAACGACGGTGACTACCTGGAGGCCCTGTTCTGGCAGGCCGGCGCGCGCCCCTACCAGCTGATGCCGGGCGGCAAGTGGAAGATCGACGTGGACGGCCCCGCCGAGCAGAAGGTGCTCAACTACTGGGGCAAGCTCGTCGACGAGAAGGCCGTCGCGACCGAGAACGACTTCGAGGCCGACTGGGGCCACCACATCGCGAGCGACATGTATGCGTCCTACATCGGCGCAGCCTGGGGGCCGACCTACGAGGTGGACGAGTACCTGACCTCCGCTCACCCGCAGAGCTACGCGGTCACGAGCATGCCGCAGTGGACGGCCGGCGCGCACGCCGAGGCCAACTGGGGCGGCTCGACCAACGCCGTGACCAAGGACTGCCCGGCCAACGAGGTCGCCGACGCGGCGCTGTTCGCCGCCTACATCAACACCTCCAGCAGCGGGCTGGCGGTGGACGAGAAGCCGGCCACGACCAGCGGCGGCGGCCGCGGCCTGTTCCCGGCGTCGGTGAACCGGTCGTCGGTGCCGGAGTTCAGCGCTGCGGTGCCGGACTTCACCGGGCACGTCAACGCCGTGTTCGCGGCCAACGCCCAGGACGTGCCGACCAACTTCGAGTGGAGCCCGTGGGATACCGAGTTCGACAACTACATCACCGCCCAGCTACCGGCGGCCGCGGCCGGCAAGGAGACCTGGACCAAGGCACTCCAGGTCGCGCAGCAGCAGCTGCTGTCCTACGCCAAGGACGCCGGCTACCAGGTCGTCGGCTAGGGCGACGATGACGGCAACGCTGTCGCAGGGGGCCGGCCGGGCTGGGGACGCCGCCAGGCGAACCAGCCCGGGCCGGCCCCGGCCCCCCCGCGCGCAGCGCCGCGCAGCGGCCGGGATGACCGCCCCGTTCCTGGTGCTGTTCGCGGTGTTCTTCGTCGGTCCGCTGATCTACTCGCTGGTGCTCAGCCTGAAGGCCGGCGGCACCGGGGCATTCGCGGGCCTGCTCAACTATCACGCGGTAATCTCCAACGCCCAGTACTGGGGCGGCGTCCAGCGGATGGCCTACTTCGGGGTCATCCAGGTCAGCGTGATGATCGGGCTGGCCCTGGTGCTGGCCCTCTACCTGGACAGCAGCTACTGCGTGGGCCGGAAGTTCTTCGCGCTGGTCTACTTCCTGCCCTACGCGGTGCCGGGCGTGATCGCCGCCATCATGTGGGCGTTCCTGCTCGAGCCGGACCTGGACGGCGCGCTCAAGGTCCCCCACCTGCTCGGCCTGGCCAGCGGCCCGCTGAACCCGCTGAGCTTCCGGTTCGCGCTGTACGCGATCATGCTGATCGTCACCTGGGAGTTCGCCGGCTACAACATGACGATCCTGCTGACCAGCCTGACCAACGTGCCCCGGCAGATCGTCGAGGCGGCCCGCATCGACGGCTGCTCGGAGCTGGGCATCGCCTGGCGGATCAAGTTCCCGCTCATCCGCCGGACCGTGATGTTCACCGTCATCCTGTCCATCATCGGCACCCTCCAGCTGTTCAACGAGCCCGTCCTGCTGAACGACATCGCCTCCGTGGGCAGCAACTACACCCCGAACCAGATCATCTACAACACGGCGTTCTCGTTCGGCAACGAGCCGCTGGCCGCGGCGCAGTCGGTGCTGCTGGCCGCGATCACGATCGGGGCGACCGTGGCCTTCTACAGCATCATCCGGCGCCGCGCCGACCCCTTCGCGGCGGCCAGGAGATTCCGGTGAACGGGGCCGGAGAGGTCCGCGGGGCCATCCGGGCCCGGCGGGTCAAGGTGTCCGTCGGCACGGCCCTGCTCGTGCTGGCCGCCGCCTACGTGCTGGCCCCGCTGTACTGGCTGCTGATCGCCTCGACCAAGAGCTCCAGTCAGCTGTTCTCCACCTCGACGTTCCTGCCGCCCTCGCACCTGTCGCTCGGCGCCAACGCCAGCTCGCTGTTCACCTTCGGCGGGGGCGACTTCCGGTTCTGGATCATCAACTCGGCCGTCTACGCCACCGTGACCGCGGCGCTGGCCACCGCGGTGTCCACGCTGACCGGGTACAGCCTGGCCAAGTACCGGTTCCGGATGCGGCGCCCGGTCTTCGGGCTGGTCGTCGGCTCGCTCATGGTGCCGAGCACGGCCCTGGTCGTGCCGCTGTTCATGCTGGAGAGCTATCTCCACCTGAACAACAGCTACCAGGGCGTGATCCTGCCGCTGGCGGTCTATCCGTTCGGCGCCTACTTCATGTCCATCTACGCGCTGGACGCGGTGCCCGACACGCTGATCGACGCGGCCCGCATCGACGGGGCGGGTGAGCTGAAAATCTTCTGGAAGGTGGCCCGGCCGGTGCTGATGCCCGGCATGGCGACCTTGTTTCTGCTGGCCTTCATCGGTACCTGGAACAACTATTTCCTGCCGCTGGTACTGCTAGGTGACCCGACCCGCTTCCCGCTCACCGTGGGCCTGGCCACCTGGGCCAGCGAGCTGCACCTGGCCGGCACCAGCCAGCCGCTCTATCCCGAGGTCATCCTGGGCTCCTTGATCTCGGTGCTGCCGTTGCTGATCCTGTTCCCGTTCCTGCAGAAGTACGTGGCCCGCGGGCTCACGTTCGGTGCGATTGCCGGAGAGTAGGCGCTGATGATCTCTTCCTGGGAGCCGGGCACCTGGCCGGCGCCGCACATCCTCTACGGGGGCGACTACAACCCCGAGCAGTGGTCGCCGCCGGTGTGGCGCGAGGACGCGGCGCTGATGCGCAAGGCCGGCGTCAACCTGGCCACGGTCGGGGTGTTCTCCTGGGCCCGCCTGGAGCCCGCGCCCGGCGAGTACGACTTCGCCTGGCTGGCCGAGGTGCTCGACCTCCTCTACGACGCGGGCGTGGGCGTGGCCCTGGGCACCCCCACCGCCTCGCCGCCGCCGTGGCTGACCGCGGCGCACCCCGACGTGCTGCCGGTGAGCTCCTCCGGCGTGCGGTACTCGCCGGGCAGCCGGCAGCACTTCTGCGTGCACCACCCCGAGTACCGGGCTCACGCGCTGCGCGTCGTGTCCGAGCTGGCCCGGCGGCTCGGCGATCACCCGGCCATCCGGATCTGGCACGTGCATAACGAGTTCGCCTGCCACGTCCCGCAGTGCTTCTGCGACGTCTCGGCCGCGGCGTTCCGGGTCTGGCTGCGCGAGCGCTACGGCACCGTCGAGGCGATGAACGAAGCCTGGGGCGCGTCGTTCTGGAGCCAGCGCTACCGCGACTTCGACGAGGTACTGCCGCCGCGGGTGGTGCCCGCGCTGCCCAACCCCGGCCATCACCTGGACTACCGCCGGTTCTCCAGCGACTCCTACCTGGCCCACTACATCGCCGAGCGGGACCTGCTCCGCTCGGTGGCCGGCCACGTGCCGGTGACCACCAACTACATGGGCTTCTTCAAGCCGCTGGACTACTTCGCCTGGGCGCGGGAGCAGGACCTGTGCTCGACCGACAACTACCCGGACCCGGCCGATCCCGACTCGCCGATGCTCACGGCGATGCACTACGACCTGATCCGGTCGCTGAAGAAGGACGTGCCCTGGACGGTCATGGAGCAGTCCACGTTCCGCGTCAACTGGCGGCCGGTGAACGCGGCCAAGGTGCCGGGCGAGATGCGCCGGGGCAGCTACCAGGCCCTGGCCAGGGGCGCGGCCGGGATCCTGTTCTTCCAGTGGCGGGCCTCGGCGGCCGGCACGGAGAAGTTCCACAGCGCGATGCTCGGCCACGCCGGGACGGCCACCCCGGCCTGGCGCGAGGTCATCGAGCTGGGCGAGGAGCTCCAGCGGCTGGGCGAGCTGAGCACCGCGCGGGTGGCGGCCGGCTGCGCGATCCTGTTCTCGTGGCCGAACTGGTGGGCCGTGGAGCAGACCGGCCAGCCGTCGGCCGAGCTGCGCCTGCTGGAGCAGGTCCGCTGGATGTACCGGCCGCTGTTCGAGGCCGGGGTCACGGCCGACTTCGCCGCGCCCGACGAGGATCTGTCGGGGTACCCGGTGGTGCTGGTCCCGAGCCTGTACCTGCTCACCGAGGCCGAGGGGGCCAGCCTGCGCCGGTATGTCGAGAACGGCGGCACGGCGGTGATCTCGTTCTGGTCCGGGATCGTGGACGAGCACGACCGGGTCCACCTGGGCCCCTACGGCGGGCCGCTGCGCGAGCTGCTCGGCGGTGACGTGGTGGACGTGGCCCCGCTCCAGCCCGGCCAGGCCGTCGAGGTGGCCTGGGCCGACGGGCGGCGGTCGGCGGGCTCGCCGTCGTTCGGAACGCCGTCGTTCGGAACGCCGTCGTTTGGAACACTCTGGCAGGACCTCATCGAGGCCACCGACGGCGAGGTGCTGGCCCGCTACGACGCCGGCCCCTGGGCGGGCTACCCGGCCGTGCTCAGCAAGCAGGCCGGCGACGGGCTGGCGATCTATGTCGGGACGCGCCTGGACCCGGCGTCGCTGGGCGACCTGCTGGGCCAGGTGCTGGGTGACACGCGGGGCGACCGCCGGCCCGGCGGCCCGGACCGGGCGGTGACCGAGGGCGGGCGCGTCGAGCGGGTGGTCCGGCGATCGGCCGGGGCGAGCTACGAGTTCGTGATCAACCACGGCGCCGAGCCGGCCTCGGTGCCGCTGGCCGCCACCGGGCTGGACCTGCTGTCCGGCACCACGGTCAGCGGACGACTGGAGCTACCGCCGCAGGGCGTGGCCATCGTCCGGCGCGACAGCTGACCGGCCCGCCAGTCGGCCCGGTTCAGGTGATCTCGATGTACTTCTGCCGGTCGCTGACCACCTCGCGGATCTTGCGCAGCCGGGCCTCGACCGCGGCCCCGTCGACCTCGTCCAGGGCGAACACGTCGGCCAGGTCGGTGACCAGCGCGTCCGCCTCGCCGACCAGCGTCCAGTCGAACTGCATCAGCTCATCCAGGCCGGATCGGCGCACCCGGTCCCAGACCCGGTCCGCGTTCAGCAGCGGCAGGCCGCGGACCCGGCCCGCCGTCTCGTCGATGGCCCGGCACAGGCGCTCGGCCCGGCGGATCGGCTCCATCACCTCGGCGGGCGGGAACGGCTGCTCCCTGGTGGACGGGGGCACCCGGTCGGTCCGCCAGGCGCTGATCAGGTCCCTGACCCTGGCCGCCGCCGCGCTCAGGCTGGTCCCGACTCGCTCGCGGACCAGCAGGTCATCGGCCCGCAGCCGGCCCTTCTCGGTGTAGACATCCGAGGCGAGCAGGCCGCGCATCCGGTCGGCCAGGCTCTCGGCCACGGTGATCAGGCTCCTGGCCGCGCCGCGGGCGCGCCGCTGCCCATGATGTCGACCCCGCTGGGCACGCCCGCGGGGGCGAACGGGGCGCCGGTCAGGCCGATGTTGAACGGCTCGCCGACGGCCATGTTCGGGGCCGACACCAGGCCGCGCTCGGCCATCTTCATGGCCACGTAGTAGCGCACGGCGTCCAGCTCGGACAGGCCGAACGCGCGCAGTGAGATCAGCTCGCGCATCCGCTCGTCGCGGGGCCGCATGAGCACCTTGACGTCGTTGAGCAGCACGCCGTAGACGGCCAGGAAGTCCTGGAGGTGGCCGCGGACCAGCTCGGTGATGTCGTGGATGCGCTCGTTGACCTGCTCCAGCGGGGTGACCTGGACGAGCTGGTTGATGGACTGCTCGACGACCGGGCCGGCGTAGGAGTTCAGCATGTCGGTGGTCAGCACGTGTCCCTGGTAGGGCATGTGGGTGACCAGCTTGACCGCGTCCTCCTTGGTGTCGACGTGCACGTAGTAGTCCACGTCGTAGACCAGCTCGGCCAGCTCGCGCGACAAGGCCACCCCCTGGGCCTTGACCACGCTCTTGGCCCGGGTGACGAACAGCGCCTCGTACTGCCACGGGGACTGGCCGCCGTAGAAGGCCTGCTGGAAGTTGCCGAGCAGCGGCCGCTGCGGGGTCTCCACCGGGTACTGGCCGGTCTCGTAGACGTTCAGGATGGCGCCCCGCGACTTGAGCACGCAGAAGTGGTTGCTCTCCACGGTCAGCAGGCTGCCATTCATGATGTCCGAGCCGGGGTGGTGGTACATCAGGATGCCCGGCCCCATGACCTCTGTTCCGTCGGTGTTCAGGGTGCTGATAACGCTGCGTACAGCCATTTCCGGGCTCCTCCCGTATGGGTCCGAGCCTTACCGCCCGGCTCCCCGGGCTCATCCTGACAGGGCAAAACTCAGCGTCGCTAGCCCGCCGGCCAACCCGTGACATATCCGGATGAGACGGTCGTCGCCCGGTCGCCGGGGGCCGCTGGCCATCGCGCCGTCCGCTGCCCGCCGGCCGACTTTCATTTTCTGGGCCCATCTTCGAGCGAATTGGGTTGCAATAATCCCCAGGGGATGACATTTCCTGCGACGGGGAGAGCATCGTGACCGAGCAGCACACCAATCCGGGTAACAACACCAGTCCGGATAACAACACCAGTCCCGAGAGCAGCACCAGCTCCGCGGGTCGCCCGGGCGCCAGCCGACGGCGCCTGCTCCAGGGGGCCCTGCTGGCCGGAGCCGTGGCCGGCACGGGCGCCTGGCAGATGGCGCCGGGGGGCGCGCGCCGACCGGCCAGGGTCCGCGCCCGCCTGCGCCAGCCGGGCTCCCGGCCCTACCCCGGCCAGGCCGCGGGCACGGACACGATCCCGCAGATCAAGCACATTGTCGTGCTGATGATGGAGAATCATTCCTACGACAACAAGCTCGGCATGCTGAAGCGTCCCGGCGCGGACGGGTTCACGCTTGGCGCCGACGGCAAGCCGACCGCGACCAACCCGTACGCGAACGGCGACATCCAGCACGCGTTCCGGATGCCCACGACCTGCCAGATCAGCGGCAAGCCCAGCCAGAACTGGCACGACAGCCATACTTCGTTCGACAACGGCAAGAACGACGGCTTCGTGAAGTCGGCCAGCGGCGCGGTCTCCATGGGCTACTGGCAGTGGGCGGACCAGCCGTTCTACTACTCGGTGGCCAAGCAGTTCCCGATCGCCGACCGCTACTTCTGCTCGCTGCTCGGGCAGACGTTCCCCAACCGCCGCTTCCTGATCAGCGCGACCTCGATGGGCATGGTCAACGACGGCGTGCCCGACCCGTTCCAGTACCCCAAGAACGGGACGATCTTCGACGCGCTGAACAAGCACCGCATCGGCTGGAAGGACTACTGCTCGCTGGGCAAGGTCCTCACCACCACCGAGCTGTACCCGAAGCTGTACGCGGAGAACCTGAGCAAGATCGTCTCCATCGACCACTTCTACCAGGACGCGGCGGCGGGCACGCTGCCCAGCTTCTCCCTGGTGGAGCCCAACTACCTGCTCAACTCCGAGGAGGACCCGCAGAGCATCGCGCTCGGCGAGGACTTCGCGGCCCGAGTGATCAACGCGGTGATGTCCAGCCCGGCCTGGAAGAACACCATGCTGATCTGGACCTACGACGAGCACGGCGGCTACTACGACCACGTGCCGCCGCCCGCCGCGCTGGCGCCGGACAACATCCCGCCCGACACGCCGGGCGGCGACCACTACAACGGCTTCAAGCAGTACGGCTTCCGGGTGCCATGCGCGGTGATCTCACCGTGGGCCCGGCCGGACTACGTGTCGCACAAGATCTTCGATCACACCAGCATCTGCTCGCTGGTCGAGCACAAGTGGAACCTGCCCGCGATGACCCGCCGGGACGCCAACGCCAACCACCTGCTGGACATGCTGGACCTGAGCAGCCCGGCCTTCCTGACCCCGCCGACGCTGGCCAAGCCGCTGCTCGACACCGACCCGAAGACGCTGACCTGCCAGATCACGGGCCCGGGCACGATCCCGCCGCCGGGCTCGGTGACCAAGCCGAAGAAGTCCGCTGCCGCGGCCGCGGGCTGAGCACGCGGGCTGAGCACGCGGGCTGAGCCCGCCGGCTGAGCCCGCCGGTCAGGCGCCGAGCGCGCCCGCGGCGGCCTGGGCGGCCGCGGGCAGCGCCTCGGCGATGATCGAGATGGCCTGGTCGTCGTGCGCCCCGGACAGGAACCAGGCCTCGAACGGCGACGGCGGCAGGTAGACGCCGGCGTCCAGCATGGCGTGGAAGAACGCGGCGTAGGCGGGCCCGGACTGGCGGCGGGCCGCTTCGAAGTCGCGCACCGGGCCGTCCACGCCCAGGAAGAAGGAGAACAGGCTGCCCGCTTCCTGGCGCCGGAACGGGACACCGGCGGCCGCCAGGGCGTCGGCGGCCAGCTTCGCGACCGAGGCGGCGGCCAGGTCCACGCGCTCGTACAACTCTGGGGTGCACTGCCTCAGCGTGGCCAGCCCGGCCGCGGTGGCCAGCGGGTTCCCGGACAGCGTTCCGGCCTGGTACACCGGCCCGGCCGGCGCGAGCCGGGCCATGATGTCGGCCCGGCCGCCGAACGCAGCGGCGGGCAGCCCGCCGCCCATGACCTTGCCGAACGTGGTCAGGTCGCCGGCCACGCCGTCGCGGCCGAACCAGCCCGACCGGGTGACCCGGAAGCCGGTCAGCACCTCGTCCATGATCAGCAGCGCGCCGTGCTCACGGCACTGCGCGGCCAGCAGCTCGTTGAAGCCGTCGGCCGGGGGCACGATGCCCATGTTGGCCGGGCACGCCTCGGTGATCACGCAGGCGATCTCCTCGCCGCGAGCCGCGAAGACCTGCCGCACGGCGTCGGCGTCGTTGTAGGGCAGCACCAGCGTATCGGCCGCCGACGCGCCGGTGACACCGGGCGAGTCCGGTAGCGCGAAGGTGGCCACGCCGGAGCCGGCCGCGGCCAGCAGGGCGTCCACGTGCCCGTGGTAGCAGCCGGCGAACTTGACCACCAGCTGGCGGCCGGTGAAGCCCCTGGCCAGCCGCAGCGCCGACATGGTCGCCTCGGTGCCGGAGCTGACCAGGCGGACCTGGTCGACCGGCGCCCGGCTGGCCAGCTCCTCGGCCAGCAGCACCTCGTTCTCGGTGGCGGTGCCGAACGACGTCCCGCGCAGCGCCGCGTCCCGGACCGCCTCGACCACCGGCGGGCAGGCGTGACCCAGGATCATCGGGCCCCAGGAGCAGACCAGGTCCACGTAGCGGTGGCCGTCCACGTCGGTCAGGTACGGGCCGCGGGCCGAGGCCATGAACACCGGGTTGCCGCCCACCGCGCCGAACGCCCGCACCGGTGAGTTCACCCCGCCGGGCACCACCTCGCGGGCGCGGTCGAACAGACGCGCCGAGCCGGGCCGGGCCGCGTCGCCGTGGCCGTGGCCGTCGTTGCTCATAAGCCAAGCTCCTCACAGACGTCAGCGAGTACCTCAAGCAGCCGCACGCCGTCCGGCAGCGGGCTGGCCGCCGGGTCGCGCACCCAGCGCGCGGTCTGGCCGTCGCCGAACCGGGACGGCGGGGCGGGAACGTAGCTGTCGCGGCAGTGCCAGGCCAGCCCGGCCACGTCGGCCAGGATCTCGGGCTCGCTGTCCAGGTGGCACGACCACCACTCGTCCTCGTCGGCCGGCGCGCCCCTGGTCACGACAAAGAAAAGGGCCCGGTTCCCGGCGCTGATCGCGACGGGACCGGGCCTGATGCCGGCCGCTTCCATGCGGGCCAGGGCCGCCGTTCCGACCGGCGCCGGCACGTCGAGCACGTCGAATACCCGGCCGGTGACCAGGATGATGTTCGCCTCCGGGGTCGCCTGCCAGGCCGCCGTAACCTCAGCCGGGTCGGTGGTGGCCTGGAGCTGCCAGGCCGGTGATATCGGGTGCGATGCCGGGGCCGGGCAGCCGATGCGATCGCAGGAGCAGGCTCGCCGCGTCCCGGCTGACCGGTGCCCGCGCGGCGGCGGATACGTGCCCGTGCACACCGGCCAGCCCAGCGCCGCGTACCGCAGCGCCGCCAGCGCTGTCCGCTCCCCGGCCCTACGCCGCCGGGAGCGCAGCACCGACTGAACCAATTAGCTCACTTCCACTCCGAAGTTAGCGTGACCCCACAGCATCGATAATGCCGGGTCATCGGACCGTCGCGCGGCCGGCCCCACCTCTAACACCGGTGCGATGCGAAACGGATACGGTTGCGTGATCGTGTCCGCCGTCGCCTATCGCGGGCTGAGATCGCTAGAAGTCCCTGGTCAAGGTGGCGATTCGGCCAGCCAGATCCCGGTAGCCACGCAGCGCCACGCGCAGTTCCTCGGTCCCGGTGCGGTCGGGCTGCCAGTCGCTGCGGAGGGTGCGCTCCTGCTCCTTGGCGGCGGTGATGAGATCGGCCAGCGCGGTGCTGGTGACCTTGGCCGCCTGCTCGACGGCCCGCCGGGGGTCATCGACGAACATGGACTGAATCGCCGGCCACGGGCTGTCGGACGCGGGCTCGGGCCTTCCGGGCTCGGCCTTTCCGGACTCGCTCAGGCCGGGCTCGGTCAGGCTGGGCTCGGTCAGGCCGGGCTCGGTCAGGCCGGGCTCGGTCAGGCCGGGCGCGGTCAGGCTGGGCTCGGTCAGGCCGGCGGCGGACCCGGCGCCCGCCGGCTGGCTGGGCACCGGCTGGCTGGGCACTGGCTCGACGGGCGCGAGCTCATCCAGCTCGGACTCATCCGGCTCGGCCTGGTCAGAGTCGGTCAGGCCGGAGTCGGTCAGGCCGGAGTCGGTCGGGTCGGGGTCGGTCGGGGCGACCGAAGGCTGGCTCGGCGCTGACTGGATGGATGCTGACTGGCTGGCCACTGGCTGGCTCGCCGCCGACGGGCTGGGCTCGGGCACCTCGGCCACTGACTCGTCCGAGTCGGACTCGTCCGGCTCGGCCTCGTCCGGCTCGGCCTCGAAGGGCGCCCGCTGGGCCGGCACGGAGCGGGCGGCGATGGGCTGGCTGGGGCCGCCGGCTCCCGAAACCGGTGTTTCGGGTATCCAGGCCCGGCGCGGCTCGTGGCCGGGCCCGGCCTCCTCCGGCGTTTGATCAGCCGCGGATCGCATTCGCCAGGGCGGCTCGTCTTCGGCCTCGTCGTCCTCGGACGGGCCAGCGTGGAGCGGGTCGTACCCGGCGCGCTCATCGTCCGCCCCGGCCTCGTCCCGCTCATCGTCGTGGACGATGCTGCCGTGAATGACCTGGGCGTCGGCGACGTCCTCGTCTTCATCGGCGGGCGAGACGATGATGCGGTCATCGGTCCGGTCACTGGCTGACGTCATCGGGCTCACCTCTCCTGCGGCAGCCGCGCCGCGCTCACCGGGCTCGGTGCCCCACTGCCGCTGGTGGTGACGTCCTCGGCAGCGGGATCGCTGACGCTGGCGTCCTCGGCGTCGGTGTCCGCCGCGCTGACGTCCCGGTCCGCCGCGGCGGACCGAGTCTCGGCCGGATAGGTCGGTACCGGCTCGGTGTCGGTCCGGGGAAGGGGCGTGTCGTCGGGAGGCGTCATGCCGTGACTGACCGCGCCGTTCGAGGCCGCGGCGGCGCTCGCGTCGGCCGGCTGGGCCGGCTCGCCGAGCAACTCGCGGAACAGCGAGCGGTAGTGGACCATGGCCTGCCGCAGGTCCTCGGTGGTGGCCGTGCCGTCGGACACTCGGCCACTGAGCGCCTGGGCCGTCCGGAACTCCTCGATGGTCCTGGCGTAGTCCACCGACAGGTCGGCCATGATCTGGCCGGAGTCCTCGGTCGGGTAGCCCCGGTCGTCCATCACCGCCGTGATCAGGCTCTGCGCGCTGGTGACGGAGTTAGCGGGAGCGTCGACGAACTGCTCCTGAATGGCGTTCCACTGGAGGGCGTAGCGGTTCAGCGTGACCGCGTCCAGCGGCCGGATGTCGAGGCTCTTGACCCGCTTCTCGCGCTCGGCGAGCTCGGCCTCGGCCTCGCGCCGGCTGCCGGCGTCCGCCACGGCCCGGTCATACTCGGGCCCGAAGCGCTGCTGGAGCCGGCGCCGCCGCAGCGCGGCCGGCGCGAACGCGAGCAGCGCGATCACGATAATGACCACCACGACGACCGCCACAATGGTTCCGGATGACATGGGAACCTCCTGCTGTTGGTTGAGCGCCTTCACTGCCCCTCGCTCCTCGCCTGAAACAGCAGCCGCCCCGCCGTGCGCCCGATGATCATCGTCGTGGGTGTCCCGCTGCTGACCCCCCACGGTCTCCAACGGGACACCCACGATGATCGGACCGGCACTCCGGCCAGGGTCACGGCCTGCACCCGGCCTGGCCCCCGCCGGCCTGTGCGACAGACCCGCCGGATTCCCCCCGCGTCGTCACCCCGGCCCCGCGCGATCCTTCAGTCACATCAGCCACAACAATCACTAACCGCCGCCCGCGGGCTGGCGCAGCGGCCGGATCGAAAGGCGGGTTCATGATCGCGGCAATCCGTCCGCGAATATCGCGGACGGATTTCCGGGATCATGAAGGCCCCCATTGCGGGCGGCCGAAAGCGGAGATCCGGGCCGGCCCAGGCCGGGGCCGACAGGGCCGCAGGGACGGATGTGGCCACAGGGACGCATGTGGCCGCAGGCACCCACGAGACCATCCCGCCGGGCTCGCCTAAACCCCAGTCGGGAACAGCCCAGTGAGGGTTTCGGGATATCTACAGGCCGCGTTGGGACTGGTGTGTCCCAGATGGCAGGCGTGACAAGAGTGAGCTGCCGACCCAGAGCGGGTAGCCGGGAGCGGGCAGACCCGAGCGGACGGCCCGGCCGGGCCAGAGCCGGCCGGACCGATCCTACGGACCAGAACTGCCCGCGGCTGAGGCGGGAAGCGTGCCGCGCGGCGTACGCCGAGGGTGGCGGCTGGGAGGTCAGTGCAGGCGGCGGGCGACCTCGGCGGCCCAGTAGGTGAGGATGATGTCCGCGCCCGCGCGCCGGATGGCGGTGAGCGTCTCGTCGATGATCCGGTCGCGGTCGATCCAGCCCTGCGCCGCGG
>JBOHCO010000355.1:0-1411 GCA_050698895.1 Streptosporangiaceae bacterium | reverse complement strand
GGCCGCGGCCGCCGTCACCGGGATGCTGTGGACTGCGGCGATGTTCGCCTGCTTCTTCCTCACCACCCTCTACCTCCAGCAAGTGCTCGGCTACAGCCCGCTGGCCACCGGGCTGGCGTTCCTGCCCATGAACGTGCTCATGGCCGTGCTCTCCGCCGGCGCCGCAGCCCGGCTAGTGGCCCGGTTCGGCACCAAGCCGCCGCTGGTGGGCGGCCTGCTGCTGGTCGCCACCGGGCTGGCGCTGCTGGCCCAGGCCCCCGCCGCCGGCCACTTCGCCACCGACGTGCTGCCGGGCGCGCTCCTGCTCGGCACCGGCGCCGGAACGGCCGTGCCTCCGCTGCTGCTGGCCGCCACCGGCGACCTGCCGCCCAGCGAATCCGGTCTGGCCTCGGGCGTCGTTAATACCGCTATCATGCTCGGCGGCGCGCTTGGGCTGGCCGTCCTGGCCAGCCTGGCCGCCACCCGCGCCCGCAGTTTGCAGGCCGCCGGGCACAGCCACCTGAGCGCTCTCACCAGCGGCTATCACATCGCCTTCCTGGTCGGCGCGGCCTGCGCGGCCTGCGCAGCCCTGGCCGCGGCTGGCTGGTTGCGCCCGGCCAGGCCGGCCACCGAGCCGGCCGCCGCAGAACGCCTAGCCGTCGGAACCCCGAGCCATCAGAACCCCGAGCCATCAGAACACTTAGCAGTCGGAACACCTAGCCGCCAGGACCTCTAGGAGATGTGATGAGCACTGTGGTCATGCACAACGTCGTGTCGGTGGATGGCTTCATCGCCGACGCGAAGGATCAGGTCGGCCCGCTGTTCGACTGGCTGGGCAACGGCGACACCGAACTCATCGACGGCGGCTCGATGAAGGTCTCGCAGGTCTCGGCCGAGTACGTGCGGCCGATGTGGGCGAGCATCGGATCAATGGTGATCGGGCGCCACCTGTTCGACATGACGAACGGCTGGGACGGGTCGCCGCCGGCCGGCGAGCATGTCGTCGTGGTGTCGCACCGGCCCCGGCCCGACGGATGGCAGCCCGAGGGCCGCGGGCCTGACCCGCATCCCCACCGGCGAGCGCAGTACCACTTCATCGACGACGTGGCCCGGGCGATCGCCAAGGCCAGGGAGCTAGCCGGGGAGCGCGTCGTCGCCCTGGCGGCCGGCGACGTCGGCGGGCAGGCGCTCGCCCTCGGCCTGGTGGACGAGGTGGCCATGGACGTCGTGCCCGTGGTCTTCGGCTCGGGCAAGCGGTACTTCGGGTCGGTCGATGCCCAGCATCTGCTCGAGGACCCGCACACGGTGATCCAGGGCGACCGGGTGCTGCACCTGCGCTATCGAGTCCGCCGCTAGCGAGAGGGAATCACGTGCGACGGGTAACGCTCCAGATGAGCATGTCACTCGAAGGAGCCAGGGGCGGATGTCATGG
>JBOHCO010000354.1:0-2501 GCA_050698895.1 Streptosporangiaceae bacterium | reverse complement strand
GCCACGGCCCGGGCCGCGGCCCGGGCCCGGCGGGCGGCCGGGGCCGGGACATCGGGGGGCCGGCGGCGCTGCCCGTGGTCAAGGGCCAGGCCGGCCAGGGTCCAGCCCATGGTCCCGTTGCGCAGCGCGACGACCCGGTTGGGCAGCCCCGTGTTAATCAATGATTGTGTCCCGATGATGCTGCGGGTCCGCCCGGCGCAGTTGACGACGACCGTGGTG
Source organism: Streptosporangiaceae bacterium (assembly GCA_050698895.1). GTDB lineage: Bacteria > Actinomycetota > Actinomycetes > Streptosporangiales > Streptosporangiaceae > DASUBV01. The sequence continues at coordinate 2,282 of JBOHCO010000354.1, read as the reverse complement.
GCCGGATCGGGGGCCAGCGCACGGGCCCGCAGCACCAGCTCGGCGCCGGGCACGCTGGTCGCCGTCGGGATGCTCATGACCTGGTACTCCTCGAACCGCCGCGCGTCCAGCACGACGAGGTCCGCGGGCCCGTCGAGCAGGGCGCGCAGCTCGCGGGCGTCCACGGCGGGCGTGCCCGCGGTGGCCTCGACAAGCTCGCCGAACGCCTTGCTGGGCGCGTTGACGTCGGTGAACAGCTCACCGCCGCTGGCCGTCCAGCCGTCCAGGCCGCCGGCCAGCAGCGACACGTGCGGGTAGCCGAGCTGGCCCAGCCGGCGGGCGGCCGCCGCGGCGTCGCCGGGGCCTTCGCCGTAGACGACCACGGGCACCGAGCGCCGGGGCAGCCGGGCGAAGACCTCGGCCTCCAGCCGGCCGAGCGGGAACGAGGCCGCGAACAGCGGGTGACCGCCGGCGAACCGCGCCTCCGGGCGCACGTCGAGCAGCGCGATCTCGGCCCGCTCCCGCAGCGCGCGGCGGACGGTCTGCGGGGCGGTCTGCGGGGCGGTCTGCGGGGTGACCGGCGGGGCGGACTGCGCGATGATCTCCACCTCTCCATCCTATTAACTCGATCGACTTAGTTGACAGGAATCTCGTCTCCGTGCTTACCTGCCCAGGGGGGCGACCCCCGGTACCAGGGAGGAGCTACATGTCCATCGAGATCATCGGCATGGTGGGGACCCAGGAGGTCTCGGAGTCACGCGGATCCCTGGACGGGCCGCAGATCGACCCCGGCTACCTGACCCGGTTCGCCCGGGCCCACGAGACGGCGGGCTTCGACCGGGTGCTGATCGGCTACGGCGCCACCGGCGCGGACGGGTTCGCGGTGGCCGCGCACGTGCTGTACGCCACCTCCGCGCTCCGGGTGCTGATCGCCCACCGGCCGGGGTTCGTCGCCCCCACCCTGGTGGCGCGCAAGCTGGCCACCCTGGACCAGCTCACCGGCGGCGGCCGGGTCGCCATCCACCACATCACCGGCGGCGATGAGCTGGACCAGCAGCGGGACGGCGACTTCGCCGACCACGACCGGCGCTACGCGCGCACCGCCGAGTTCATGAGCCTGCTGCGCCGCGAGCTCACCGCGACCCAGCCGTTCGACTTCCAGGGCGAGTTCTACAAGGTCGCCGGGGCCTACAGCGCGGTCCGCCCGCCCGCAGGCGGCATCCCGCTGTACTTCGGCGGGGCCTCGGCCGCGGCCGTCGGGGTGGGCGCCGAGCACGCCGACGTGTACATGCTGTGGGGCGAGCCGCGGGCCGAGATCGCCGAGCGGATCGCCGGCATCCGGGCCGAGGCGGCCCGGCACGGCCGCAGCGTCCGGTTCAGCCTGTCGGTCCGGCCGATCGTGGCCGCGACCGAGGCGGCGGCGTGGGAGCGCGCGGAGGAGATCCGGGCGGCCACCGCCGAGCGGGCGGCCGTGGCCAGGGAGGCGCCGGCGCCGGGCCGCCGGATGTCCGGCTTCCGCATGTCGTCCTCGGTCGGGTCGGCGCGCCTCCAGGAGCAGGGCGCCGAGCGCGACGTGCACGACGAGCGGCTGTGGTACGGGGTGACCAGGCTGACCGGGCCGGGCGGCAACTCCACCGCGCTGGTCGGCACGCCCGAGCAGGTGGTGACCTCGCTGCTGGCCTACCGCGAGCTGGGCGTGGACACGTTCCTGATCCGCGGCTTCGACCCGCTGGGCGATGTCGTGGAGTGGGGCCGGGAGCTGGTGCCGCTGCTGCGCGAGCGGGCCGACGCCGCGGTCGCGGCCTGAGGGGGCGGCGATGATCGAGATCCTCACGGTGCCCACGCCGTCGCTGGGCGACCGGACCTACCTGGCCACCGACGGGACCGCGGCCCTGGTGGTGGACCCGCAGCGGGACATCGACCGGATCCTGGCCCTGGCCGCCAGCCTGGGCGTCACGGTGACGCACGTGTTCGAGACCCACCTGCACAACGACTACCTGTCCGGCGGCCTGGCGCTGGCCCGGGCCGCCGGCGCGGCCTACCACGTCAACGTGGCCGACCGGGTCGCGTTCGAGCGGACCGGGGTCCGGGACCGCGACGTCATCGAGGTCGGGCCGGCCATGCGGGTGCACGTGATCGCCACGCCGGGGCACACCTTCACCCACCTGTCCTACGCGCTGGAGGACTTGGCGGCCGGCCAGGCCATCGCGGTGTTCAGCGGCGGCTCGCTGCTGCACGGCTCGACCGGGCGCACCGACCTGCTCGGCGCCGAGCACGCGGCCGACCTGGCCGCCGCCCAGCAC
>JBOHCO010000353.1:0-1852 GCA_050698895.1 Streptosporangiaceae bacterium | reverse complement strand
ACCTAGACGTGGCCCGGCCCTGAGAAATCCGGGTGATCATGAACGGGCCCAGCGGTGGTCCCGCCCCTGGCTGGCGTGAAGATGGCGCGATGCGCGTCGGCCGCCCGCCCGATCAGGGCTGGAGGATGACCCGGCCGGGGATGCCGCCGGCGGCCTTCGCGCTGTAGGCCTCGACGGCCTGCGCCAGCGGGTAGACCGCCCCGACCTGGGGCCGCAGGTGCCCGTCGTCGACCAGCCGGGCGAGCTCGGTCAGCTGAGTGCGGATGGCCTCCTGGACGAAGACGACCGACCTGATGTCCTCCCGGCCGGGGGGCAGCTCCGCGGCGGCCTTGATCGTGACCAGTCTTCCGCCGGGCCGCAGCAGGGCAGGCGAGCGGGCCAGCACCTCGCCGCCGATCGTGTCCACGACCAGGTCGGCCGCCCCGGCCGCGTCCTCGAGTCGATCGGCGTCCAGCGCGATGAAGCGGTCGGCACCCAGCTCGGTGGCCAGCTGCCGGGAGTGGCCGCGTCCGGTCCCGATGACCCGGGCCCCGGCCCAGCGGGCCAGCTGGACCGCCGTCGAACCGACCGCGCCGCCCGCACCGTGGATGACCACCGTCTGACCCTGGGTCAGCTTTCCGTGGTCGAACAGGGCCTGCCACGCCGTCAGGCCGGCCCGCGGCACCGCCGCGGCGTGGACGTGGTCGACGGTGCGCGGCTTCGGGGCCACGTTCCGAGCCTCCACGGCGACGTACTCGGCGGCCGCGCCGTCACGGAACTGGTCGGTCAGCCCGTACACCTCGTCGCCGACGGCCACGCCGGCCGTCCCGTAGCCCAGCGCGGTGACGACCCCCGACACCTCGTGGCCGGGGATGATCGAGGTCCGCCGATGGCCGGCCCGGCAGGTCCACAGCGGCCAGTCCAGCTCGTCGTGCGTGATGCCGCAGGCGACGACCTGGACCAGCACGTCGCCGAGGCCGGGCCGGGCATCAGGCACCTCCTCGAGGGCCAGCCCGCTGATGCCGGTGGGCTCGTGGATGCGGATGGCCTTCATGCCTGGTCTCCCTTCGCTCCGTCCGCCGCGGGGGGCGGCGAGCCCGCCAGCGGGGTGGTGTCCTGGTACCTGACCTCGTAGACGCGCTCGGTGAACTTCCAGCCCGCGCCGGTGCGCCGGTAGCGGTCGTGGTAGATGGCGTAGTTCAGCTCCGACCGGCCGTCGCGGGCCCGCCCCACCTCGTGCATGTAGGCCCGGCCGGATGCCGTGTCGCCGTCCACCCGGATCACGCCCGGGTGCGTGTTCTGGACCAGGAAATCCACCAGGACCGGTACCCGGTCGCCCCACCCGCGAATCTGGTCCCGGCCCTCCAGCTCGGCGGGGATGTTGGGCATGCGCAGCGCGCCGTCCGGGGTGAACAGCGAGGCGAGGCGGTCGTAGTCGCGCATCATGGCCGCGTCGGTGAACTCGCCCCGCAGCGCCTCGATCTCGACCCGGTCGGCGATGGCCTGAAAGTCACTCATTGTTTCCTCCCTGTCTCACCTAGTCCGACGGCCCAGCCCCCCGGAATGTCAGGCCGGGGGGCCGGGCCGCCTGATCAGCGACCGGACGGCGCCGGGGCGAAGGGCTGGACGTCACCCCGGCAGTGCAGGACCTTCGGCGCCCGGGCCAGCGGACGGATCAGGTAGGCGAATATCGCGTTGTCAACGCACGCGGACGTCCCCGCGGACTGGTGGCCCCAGTTGTCGCTGGAGACCAGGCGGCTGCCAGGCATCAGCCGGGCCACTTTCACGGCGTTGTCGTAGCTGGTGGCCGGATCCCACCGGGCGCCGATCACCAGGACAGGCGCGTCAGTGCGGCGGTCGAACGGGCCCCGGT
>JBOHCO010000352.1:0-1540 GCA_050698895.1 Streptosporangiaceae bacterium | reverse complement strand
GATGATCAGCACCGCGACCGCGGCGGTGAACGCCGCGGCCGGGCTTCCGTCCACGGCCAGCCAGCCGCCCAGGGTGAGCAGGGCCAGGCCGATGACCACGGGCACGAACACGGCGGAGATCCGGTCGGCCAGCCGCTGCGCGGCGGCCTTGCCGTGCTGGGCCTGCTCGACCAGGCGAGCCATCCGGGCCAGCTGGGTGTCCGCGCCGACGCTGGTCGCCTCGACCACCAGCCGGCCGCCGGCGTTGACCGTCGCGCCGGTGACCCGGTCGCCAGGACCGACCTCGGCCGGGACCGACTCGCCGGTCAGCAGGGCGGCGTCTACCGCCGAGCTGCCCTCCAGCACGATGCCGTCGGTGGCGATCTTCTCCCCTGGCCGGACCACGAACCGGTCGCCGGCCGCGAGCTCAGCCACCGGGATCCGCTGCTCGCGGTCGTCGCGCAGCACGGCCACGTCCTTAGCGCCCAGCTCCAGCAGCGCCCGGATCGCCGACCCGGCCCGCCGCCTGGCCCGCGCCTCCAGGTAGCGGCCGAGCAGGATGAAGGTGGTCACCCCGGCCGCGGTCTCCAGGTACATGGCGCGGTGGAGCGGCAGCGCCCAGGCCGACCAGCCGAACGCGGCCAGCGTGCCCAGCGACACCAGGGTGTCCATGGTCGCCGTGCCGTGCCGCAGGCCGGTCCAGGCGGCCCGGTGGAACGGCCAGCCGCCGTAGGTCACCACGGGGATGGCCAGCGCGAAGGCCAGCCATGGCCAGTCACGGAACTGGAGCGCGGGCACCATGCTCAGGATGATCACCGGGACGCTGAGGGCGGCCGTGATCAGCAGGCGGCGCAGCAGCCCGTCCGGCGCCCCGCCGTCAGCCGCGGCACCAGTCCGCGGCGGCTCCGGCACCCGCGCGGTGTACCCGGTGCGCTCGACCGTGGCGATCAGGTCGGCCACGCCGACGCCGGGCTCGGCGGCGATCCGGGCCTTCTCGGTGGCGAAGTTGACCGTGGCCGCCACGCCGTCCATCCGGTTCAGCTTCTTCTCGATCCGCGTGGCGCAGGAGGCACAGGTCATCCCGCCGATGGCCAGCTCGATCCGGGCGCGGCCCGCGGTGGCGACGCTCATGGCTCAGGCCCGGCCGGCGGGCAGGTAGCCCGCCTCGGCCACGGCCGCGCCGAGCGCGGCCTCGTCGATCTCCCCGGCCGCCGTCACGGTCATCGTGCCCGCGGCGGCGTCAGCTCGGACGGCGCTGAGGCCGGCCATCGCGGCGACCTCCTCCATGACGGCCCGCTCGCAGTGCGCGCAGGTCATGCCCTGCACCGCGTACACGATCGGCGTGCTGGACAAGGCGATCCTCCGTATCCTTAAGTACTCCTAGGGGGTATCGTTGATACATGGATACCCCATGAGGGTATCCGCTGGCAAGGGGGGTTACGGCGTGGTGCGCGATTAGCGTTGGGCCGTGCTGGCCTGGCGGGTTGGCTGGTGTGTGATTAGCGTTCGGCGGCGCGGTCGGAGACCAGGCCGGCGATGGCCGTGTAGGTCTCGTCGAAGT
>JBOHCO010000351.1:0-4493 GCA_050698895.1 Streptosporangiaceae bacterium | reverse complement strand
GAGCTGAGTGATCTACCTCTTTCGGCACGACCTCAATTTAGCATTGCCGTATTAGCACCTCTGTATTAGCATGACCGTATTAGAATGGCCATGTCGTCAAGATGCCAAGCGCCAAGGAGTTCACCATGTCCCTCGACTGCGCCGTACCGACCGAGCAGGCCCCGGCCGGGCAGAGCCCGGCCGGGCAGAGCCCGGCCCGGCAGAGCCCGGCCGGGCAGACCCCGGCCAGCCAGACCCCGGCCAGCCAGACCCCGGCCAGCCAGACCCCGGCCAGCCAGGCCGCCACCGTCCGCCCCCGGTCCCGCCTCAGCGTGCCGCGCGGGCTGCTCGCCGGAACGCTCGTCGCCGCGGCCCTGGTGTGGGGGCTGTACGGGATCACGCCCGGATCCAGCCTCCGGTCCGCGCTCGTGCAGAGCGGCATCTACCTGGGCCTGCTCCTGCTCACCGTCGGCAGCCGCCGGGCCAAGGTGCTGCTGGTCCGCACGGTGCAGCGCTACACCATCAACCCGCTGATGCGGCTCCTGCTGGCGATCGGCATCAACCCGCTCGGGGTGGCGATCCTGGAGACCCGCGGGCGTGTCTCGGGCAAGATCCGGCGGGTCCCGGTCGGCAACGGCCGCCAGGGCAGCTCGTTCTGGATCATCGCCGAGCACGGCAGCCGGGCCGGCTACGTGCGCAACATCCAGCACGACCCCCGCCCGGGTGCGGCTGCGCGTCGGGCTGCGCTACCGCTGGGTGCCGGGCATCGCCGCCGTGCGCCCCGATGATGACCCGCTCGCGCGCCAGCGGCGCATCATTGCCTGGCACCCGCTGCGCGCCCTGAACGCGATCAACGTGCGCGTGCTCGGCGCCGACCTGCTGACCGTGCACGTCCGGCTCGACACCGCGCGGGCGGGAGAAGCCGGGACCGCGTGAGATCACCGCGGCCGGAGAACGGCTCAGCCGATGTCCACGACTGGCCCGTCAGCGATCAGCTGGCGGGCCGGTCCTGGAAGGCCCGATGGTAGGCCTGGGGGCTGGTATGCACGGCCCGGCTGAAGTGCTTGCGCAGGTTGGCCGCGGTCGAGAACCCGCTCTTGTCCGCAATGGCGTCGACGGGCAGGTCGCTCATCTCGAGCAGGCGCTGGGCGAGCTGGACCCGCTGGCGCAGCAGCCACTGGTACGGGGTCGTGCCGGTGCTCGCGACGAACCGGCGGGCAAACGTGCGAGGGCTCATGGCCGAGCGGGCGGCCAGGTCCTCGACGGTGATCGGCTGGTCCAGATGCTCCTGGAGCCAGCAGACGGTGTCGGCGAACAGGCTGGAGCTGTCCAGCTCGGGCAGCGGCGCGCTGATGTACTGGGCCTGGCCCCCGTCGCGCTGGGGCGGGACCACGAGCTGGCGGGCGAGCTGGGTGGCTATCTCGGTGCCGTAATCCTGGCGGACCACGTGCAGGCACAGGTCGATGCCTGCGGCGCTTCCGGCCGAGGTCAGGATGTCGCCCTCATCGACGAACAGCACCCCGGGGTCGACCGTCACCTTCGGGTACTGGCGCGCGAGCTCGCCGCATTCGGTCCAGTGCGTAGTCGCCCGGCGGCCGTCGAGCACCCGCGGCCGCCACGGCGAACGCGCCGGTGCACAGCGACACGATGCGGCTGCCTCGGGCGTGAGCCCGCCGTAACACCTCGGGAATCCCGGCCGGGACATCCCCAGCGGGCGCAGCCCCAGCAGGCGCATCCCCAGCGGGCGCATCCCCAGCAGGCGCATCCCCGGCGGGGGCAGCCCCGGCCGGCGTGGTCGGCAGCACGATCACCGTGTCGGCGCTGACGATCCGCTCCGGGCCGTGCGCGGCCAGGATCTGGAACCCGGCGTCGACCGTCACCGGCCCCGGCGTGATCCCGCAGACCGAACTGCGATACCAGGGCACCCCGAACACCGCCGACCAGCTGCTGAAGACCTCGCAGGCGACCCCGAGCTCGAACGCGCCGACCCCGTCACTGACGACGATGGCGACGGCACCGGCGCGGCCAGGCGCCGGCGGGCGGCCAGCGGTTCCGGCGGCCCGCCGGGCCTGGCCGAAGCTGGCAGGATGGTTACGCACATCGTCAATCCTGTCACTTACCGCGGCCCGCGTCGAGGCGCACGCTGACCAGATGACACCAGTCCGGCACCGCGGAACCGCCGCCGCCCCGGCCGCGGCCGCCGGCCGCGCGGGGGAGAGTCACCGGTGAACCCGCGCACCGGCTTCCTGGCCATCGTTTCCGGCTCGTCCCGCAAGGCGCCCGCGGTCAGGCCGCGGCCGCCTGCGGCCAGGGCACTGGCCGATCCCGCCCCATCCCGGAAGGAGCCGGGCCGCGTCGCGGCGTACCTGGCCAGGTTCAGGAGGATCGCCCGGCGCGCATGACCGGCATCCGCCGATCTCGCTGGATCTTGCCCGCCGCGCCCGCGGCCCCGGAACCGGGGCCGGCCCGGCGAATGTCACGAATCAATGTCGAATCGGAAACCGCTTCTGATCTCGTCTTACATCGCCTTGACTCTCATCTGATATGTGACATATTACTGCCACCGCGTCGCCCGGGACGTGGCCAGAAACCGGGATCGCCGGCGCGAGCGGGATAGCCACCAGATAGCAGAGAGCGGTTATAGCGGGAGGGCGCATGTTTCGTCATTGGAGGGCTGCCAGTGCTGTGCTGGCGGCGACCGCCTTCCTGGCGGCTGCCTGCACGGGCACTGTCAACCCCAGTTCCGGATCGGGCGGCGGCGGGTCGTCGGGCTCCGGCAGCCAGCCGCATCGCGGCGGCACGCTGACCATGCTCGGCCAGAGCGACATCTTCAACCTGGACACGGTCAGCGCGTACTACACCGTGAGCAGCATGCTCGAGCGGATGTTCACCCGGCAGCTGTTCACCTACGGCGACCCGAACGGGTCGGCCACGCCGCCGCCGGTGGTGCCCGACGTCGCCACCGTCGTCCCGACCACGGCCAACGGCGGCATCAGCGACGGCGGCAAGACCGTCACGCTGCACATCCGCCAGGGCGTGAAGTGGGACACCACGCCGGCCCGCCAGGTGACCGCGGCCGACTTCGTCCGCGAGTTCAAGATGCTGTGCAACCCGGCCTCGCCGGTCGGCGCGCCCGGCTACTTCACCAACACCATCGTGGGCATGGCGTCCTACTGCACGGGCTTCGCCAAGGCGCCGGCCACCGTCGCCGGGATCGCGTCCTACGTGAACTCGCACAGCCTGCCCGGCGTGGTCGCGACCAGCAGCTCCACGCTGACCTTCCACCTGCTCAGCTCGACGCCGGACTTCCTGTACATCCTGACCATGGGCTTCTGCTCGGCCCGCCCGGCGGAGTACATGAAGTACGTGCCCGACAGCGCCCAGTTCCGTCAGCACACGATCTCTGACGGCCCGTACCAGATCACCTCGTACGTGGCGGGCAAGTCGTTCGCCCTGGCCCGCAACCCGGCCTGGTCGGCCGCGACCGACCCGAACCGGCACGCCTACGTCAACAAGATCACCGTCACCGAGGGCCTGACCCAGGACAACGTCCAGCAGCAGCTCGTCGCGGGCACCGGGGACATGGAATGGGATGTCACCCCGCCCGCCCAGGACCTGCCCTCGCTGGTGTCCAGCAAGAGCCCCAACCTGGTCATCGGCCCGACGGCCGCCGGCCCGGCGTCGATCTCCCTGGGGACCTACCTCACGCTCAACCAGTACGCCGGGCCGATGAAGAACAAGCTGGTCCGGGAGGCCGTGGCCTACGCGGTCAACAAGAACGCCATCGTGCAGATCCTCGGCGGCAAGGCCATCGGCTCGGCCACCTCGCAGCTGATCCTGCCCGGCAACGTGGGCTACATCCCGAACTACAACCCGTTCCCGGACAACAACGGCGCGGGCGACCCGGCCAAGGCCAAGCAGCTGCTGGCCCAGGCGCACCAGACCGGCGTCGCGGTGAAGCTGCTGTACTCCACCACCGACCCGATGCCGCGCGTGGCCCAGGCGCTGCAGTCCAGCCTGGACGCGGCCGGCTTCAAGGTCTCCCTGGTGTCGGCCACCCAGAGCGACTTCTACGGCAAGTACCTGGAGAACCCGACCACCGGCAAGCGCGACGTCTGGGACATCGCGCCGCCGGGCTGGATCCCCGACTGGTTCGGTAACAACGGCCGCTCGACCATCGTGCCGCTGCTGACCCAGCCGGGCCCGGGCTCGAACGACTTCGACGGGTACACCAGCTCGACGGTGCAGAAGTTCATCAACGCGGCCCTGGCGGCACCCAGCGCCTCGGCGGCCAACACGGCCTGGCAGCAGGCCGACGCGGCGGCCATGAAAGACGCGGCCGTGGTGCCGGTCAACGTCCAGAAGTGGCCGATCTACCACTCCGCGGCGGTGCACGGCTGCAACTTCTTCTGGTTCGGCCTGAACTGCGACCCGACGAATGTGTGGCTGAGCGGATCATGACCGAGACGGTCACCCAGTCGAAAAATCGGCCGGCGGAGCCCGCGGGCTCCGCC
>JBOHCO010000350.1:0-1500 GCA_050698895.1 Streptosporangiaceae bacterium | reverse complement strand
GGTCCGCGATTATCGCGGACCGATTGCCGGGATCATGAACCCGCGCCGCGAAGCTAGGGGGTTCCAGCTGGCGCAGCGCGGGCTTCTTGCTGTTATCAGGCAGGCTTCGGGCTTCTTGCTGTTATCAGGCGGTGCTGTGGCTCTCGCTCCAGGCCCGGTCCAGGGCCGCCGCGAACGCCTGCGCCGGCTGGGCGCCGGAGGCCGCGTACCGGTCGTCCAGGACCGTGAACGGCACGCCGCTGATGCCGAGCGCGCTGGCCTGGGCCTCGTCCTCGCGCACCGCGTCGGCGTAGCTGCCGTCGGCCAGCACCTGCGCCGCCTCGGCCGGGTCCAGCCCGGCGGCCGCCGCCAGCCCGGTCAGCTCGGCCGGCTCGAAGATGGGCTGGCCCGCGCCGAAGTAGGCCTCGTAAAGGCCCTGGAGCACCTGGTCCTGGACGCCGCGCTCGCGGCCCAGCCGCACCAGCCGGTGGGCGTCGAAGGTGCTGCCCATGACCCGGCTCCCGGTGAACGGCAGCCCGGCGGCCGTCGCCTTGGCCGCCACCGCCGCCTCGGCCCGGGCGGCCTGGTCCCGGCTCATCCCGTACTTGGCCGCCAGCAGCTCCAGGATCGGGGTGCCCGGGCCCGGCGGGATGGACGGGTCCAGCTCGAACGCGTGGTACACCACCTCGATCTCGTCCCGCGCCCCGAATCCGGCCAGCCCCTGCTCGAAGTGGCGCTTGCCGATGTAGCACCACGGGCACACGATGTCGCTCCAGATATCCACGCGCATGCCAGTGGAGAACCGTCGCCGCCGCACGACGATTCCCGGCCCGGCGGCCGTCCGCTTCTTGCTGTTATCAGCCGGGCTCGGAGAGGCCTACCTCACCCCCGGCAAGTGGGCTACGGTGGCCGGATCGGCATGCGTGATCTTCACCGCCCGGCATGGGGAGGCAGCCATGGACCGCCAGGTTAAGTACGTCCTGCAGGAGTCGGAGATGCCGCGGCAGTGGTACAACGTGATCCCCGACCTGCCCGCGCCCCCGCCGCCGCCGCTGCACCCCGGCACCGGCCAGCCGGTCGGCCCGGACGACCTGGCGCCGCTGTTCCCGATGGCGCTGATCGCGCAGGAGGTCTCCGGCGATCAGCACATCGACATCCCGGACGACGTGCTCGACGTGTACCGGCTGTGGCGGCCGACGCCGCTGTTCCGGGCCCGGCGGCTGGAGAAGGACCTTGGCACCCCGGCCCGGATCTACTACAAGTACGAGGGCGGCAGCCCGGCCGGGTCGCACAAGCCAACCACCGCCGTGCCGCAGGCTTACTACACCGCCGCCGAGGGCGTGGCCAAGCTGACCACCGAGACCGGCGCGGGCCAGTGGGGCAGCGCGCTGGCCTTCGCGGCGGCGCTGTTCGGGCTCGAGCTCGAGGTCTGGATGGTGCGGGCGTCCTACGACCAGAAGCCCTACCGCAGGATGCTCATGGAGACCTACGGCGCGACGGTGCACCCGAGCCCGTCCGACC
>JBOHCO010000349.1:0-2946 GCA_050698895.1 Streptosporangiaceae bacterium | reverse complement strand
CTGCGTGGTGGTGGCCGACCGGGACGCCCCGGCCGCGGCCGCCGTGGCCGCCGAGCTGGGCTCGGCCGACGTGGCCGCCCCGGTCACCGTCGACGTGACCGACGAGGACGCCGTGGCCGGCGCGCTGGCCGCGGCGGCGCTGGCCTTCGGCGGCGTGGACCTGGTGGTCAACAACGCCGGCCTGTCCATCTCCCGGCCGCTGCTGGAGACCTCGGCGGCGGACTGGGACGTCCAGCACTCGGTCATGGCCCGCGGCTCATTCCTGGTCTCCCGCGAGGCCGCGCGGCTGCTGGCCGCCCAGCGCATGGGCGGCGACATCATCTACATCTGCAGCAAGAACGCGGTCTTCGCCGGGCCCAGCAACGTGGCCTACGGCGCGGCCAAGGCCGATCAGGCCCACCAGGTCCGGCTGCTGGCCGCCGAGCTGGGCGAGCTGGGCGTCCGGGTCAACGGCATCAATCCCGACGGGGTGGTGCGCGGCTCGGGCATCTTCGTGGGCGGCTGGGGGGCCAGCCGGGCCGCGGTGTACGGGGTTCCCGAGGAGGAGCTGGGCGCGTTCTACGCGCAGCGAACCCTGCTCAAGCGGGAGGTGCTGCCCGATCACGTGGCGGCGGCCGTCGTCGCGCTCACCGCCGGCGAGCTGTCGCTGACCACCGGCCTGCTCATCCCGGTCGACGGCGGGGTGGCGGCGGCGTTCCTGCGATGAGCGGCGGGACGGCCACCCGGGTCGCGGTCGCGGCGGCCGACCTGGGCGCGTCCAGCGGCCGGGTCATCGTCGGCCGGGTCGGGCCCGGCCAGCTGGACCTGGCCGAGGTGCACCGGTTCCCGAACACCCCGGTCCGCGTGCTCGGCGCGCTGCACTGGGACATCCTGGCCCTGCACGACAGCGTGCTGGCCGGGCTGCGCGCGGCGGCCCGGGTCGCCGAGCTGGCCAGCGTGGGCATCGACACCTGGGGCGTGGACTTCGGCCTGCTCGATGAGACCGGCGCGCTGCTGGGCAACCCGGTGCACTACCGCGACCCGCGCACGGCCGGGGCGGCGGAGCGGGTCCTGGCCGCGGTGCCGCCCGAGGAGCTGTATGAGATCACCGGCACCCAGCACCTTATGTTCAATACGATCTTCCAGCTGGCCGCCGCCGCGGGGACGCCGCAGCTCGGCGCGGCGGCCACCCTGCTGCTGATCCCTGACCTGCTCGGGTACTGGCTGACCGGGCAGGCCGGCGCGGAACTTACCAACGCGTCCACGACCCAGCTGCTGGACGCCACGACCCAGCAGTGGGCCACCCCGCTGCTGCGCCGGGCCGGGCTGCCGGCCGGGATCCTGCCGCCGCTGCGCCGGCCCGGCGACCTGGTCGGCCACGTGGTCCCCGAGGTGGCCAGGGCGACCGGGCTGGCCGGGCGGCTGCCGGTCACGGCGGTCGGCTCGCACGACACCGCCTCGGCGGTGGCGGCGGTCCCGGCCCGCGGCAGCGCGTTCGCCTACGTCTCGTGCGGCACCTGGTCACTGGTCGGCCTGGAGCTGGACCGCCCGGTGCTGACCGCCGACAGCCTGCGGGCCAACTTCACCAACGAGATCGGCATCGACGGCACGGTCCGCTACCTGCGCAACGTGATGGGCCTGTGGCTGCTCCAGGAGTGCGCGCGGGCCTGGGCGGCGCCGGGCACGGGTCGGGCGGGGCCGGAGATGAGCCTCGAGCAGCTCGTGGCCGACGCGGCGCGGGCCGAGCCGCTGCGCTTCGTGTTCGACCCGGACGAGCCGCGGTTCCTGCCGCCCGGCGACATGCCCGCCCGGATCGCCGCGGCCTGCCGGGACCTGGGCCAGCGGGCGCCCGAGGGCCCGGCCGAGACGACCCGGGCCATCCTGGACAGCCTGGCCCTGGCCTACCGGCGCGCCGTTACCGACGCGCAGCGGCTGTCCGGCCGGTCCGCGGACGCCATCCACCTGGTCGGCGGCGGCGCGCGCAACGCGCTGCTGGGCCAGCTCACCGCGGACGCCTGCGGGCTCCCGGTGGTGGCCGGGCCGGCCGAGGCGACGGCCATCGGCAACATCCTGGTCCAGGCCCGCACGCTCGGCGCGGCCCCCGGCGACCTGGACGGCATGCGCGCGCTGGTCCGCGACACCCAGCCGCTGCGCCGGTACGAGCCGTCGGGCGACACCGCCGCCTGGCGGGCCGCGGCGGAGCGGGTGACTCGGGTGGGCGGCTAGCGCGCGGTCAGGGTTTCCTAGGTCGGGTGCAACCCGGCAGCGGTGTCGTTCCGTCTTTCCGGGCGACAACCCCCGGAGGGAGCCTATGCGAGCCGATGCGGCTGAGGAGTTCACCGCCTACGTGGCGGCATCCGCGGTCCGGATGCGCCGCACCGCCTACCTGATGCGCGGCGACTGGCAGCGCGCCGAGGACGAGGTCCAGACCGCGCTGGTCAAGCTGTACCTGGCCTGGGACCGGATCCGGGCCCGCCAGTCGCTGGATGCCTTCGTCCGCACGACGCTGATCCGCGGACTGATCGACGAGCACCGCCGGCCTTGGCGGCGCGAGCACGCCCAGGCGACGCTGCCCGACCGGGCCGCCGCCGAGCCCTGGCCGCTCGAGGACCGCCTGACCGTGCGCGACGCGCTGGCCAAGGTGCCGCCCCGGCAGCGAGCCGTGCTGGTGCTCAGGTTCTACGAGGACTGCAACGTGGCGGAGACCGCCCGGCTGGTCGGTTGCAGCGAGGGCACCGTGAAGAGCCAGACCGCGCGGGGGCTGGCCCGGCTGCGCGAGCTGCTCGCGGTGCCCGAGCCATCCGCTCACTACCTGGAAGGATGACCGATGACGGATATCAGGACCGTGCTGGAAGAGGCCGTGAGCGAGGAGCCGCCGATCGGCTTCCGCCCGGCTGACGTGCTGGACCGAGGCCGGCGGACGCGGCGGCGCCGCCGCGGCGCGGCGGTGACCGCGCTGGTCACCGG
>JBOHCO010000348.1:0-1386 GCA_050698895.1 Streptosporangiaceae bacterium | reverse complement strand
GCGGGTGAACATCACGTCGGTGTGCCAGCGGGTGAAGCCGAGTGACTCATACAGCCTGATCGCCGGGGCGTTGTCGCCGTCCACGTAGAGCATGACCGCCGGCAGGCCCCGGTCGCGCAGGTAGCGCAGGCCAATCAGGGTCAGCGCCCGGCCGAGCCCGGTGCCCTGCTCGTCCGGGTCGACGCCGACGACGTACACCTCGCCAATCGGGGCCCTGACGCCGGGCTCCGGATCGGCCTCGGCCGGCGCGGCGGCGTCGCCGTCCCCGGCAGCGTGGATCTTGGTCCAGTGAAACCCGGCCAGGCGGCCGTCCCGGTCGGCCAGGAAGAAGCCGGCCGGGTCGAACCACGGCTCGTGCTCGCGCACGTCCAGGTCGGCCCGCGTCCAGGAGCCCTGCTCCGGGTGGCTGGCGAACGCCTTGTGGTTGAGCGCGACCCAGGCCTCCTCGTCCTGGCCGACCCGGAATGTCCGGATCTCCACGCCCGCGGCGACGTGCGGCTCGCCGATCTCCCCGGTCAGCGGACGGCGCAGCTGGAACAAGGTCCTGGTCCGCTCGAAGCCGGCCTTCGCCGCCAGCCGGTCCGCGGCGGGCAGGTCACCGTGGGCCCACAGGCGCAGGCCGCGCTCGCCTGCCTCGTCGCTCAGCGCGCGGGCCAGGGCCAGGCCGAGACCCTGACGCCGGAAATCGGGGTCGATGGCCATCTCGCCGCTCGGCCCGGACTCGGGGTCCGGCGGATCCAGGTGCGCGTACCCGGCCAGCTGGCCGTCGCGCCACAGCAGCAGGTCGCGGGCCTGCGGATCGCCGCCGTAGCGCAGGTGCAGCCGCGCGTGCTCGGACAGCGGGCTGACCCCGTCCGCGCTGGTGGCCCGCCGCACCAGGTCGAGCACCGCGGTGGCCCGCGCATCGGCCAGGCCGCTGCTTACCTGTATCTGGATATCTGCCGGCACGGCATGATCCTTCCCGGCCGGTGGCCGGCCTAGACGGACCGGGGCCGGCTAGCGCTCGGCATGGGCGGACTCGGGCTGCCTCAGTCCGCCGTCGTCAGGGTGGCCGCGCGGCGCGGCCCGCGGCCCGCTGCGCGGACCCGGCAAAGTCTGCTGGCGGGGCTCGGTCCGATCGGCCGGGCGCGGCTCGCCGGGCGGCGGGGCGCCGGCTTCGCTGGCTGGGTAGTCCGAGCCGGGGTCCGCCTGCCGCGGCTCGGGGTCGGCCGCATCCGGCGCCGCGGCGTCGCCGGTGTCGGCCGGGCGGCCGCCCGGCCGGGCGGGCACGAACCGGTAGCCGACGTTGCGCACGGTGCCAATCAGGTCCTCGTTCTCGGCGCCGAGCTTGGCCCGGAGCCGGCGAACGTGCACGTCGACGGTGCGGGTGCCGCCGAAGTAGTCGTA
>JBOHCO010000347.1:0-11901 GCA_050698895.1 Streptosporangiaceae bacterium | reverse complement strand
GCCAGCAGCGCGCCGATGTTGATGCCGCCGCGGCCGTGCACGCCCGACACCACCGGGAAGGCCAGCAGGCCCGCGGCCAGCAGCCCGAACGCCGCCGCGGGCAGGGCGCCCACCAGCTCCTTGCGGGTGACCACGGGCGGCCGGTCGCCGGCCTTGCCCTGGCCCCGGCGGGTGGCCACGAGGGCCACGACGACGGCCAGCGCGGCGGTGGCGGCCAGCGCGGCCCAGGAGGCGTGGTCCAGGTTCCGCGGACGGCCCAGGGCCAGGAACAGCGAGCTGCCCAGCACGCCGGGCACCAGGATGACCAGCAGCCAGCGCTCGGCGCCCAGCACCAGCAGCACGCAGGCGCCGAGCATGTAGGCACTCTCGCCGACGCCGAACAAGGCGACCGGCGGCCGGGCCCCCAGCAGCATCATGGCCCCGGCCAGGATTCCGGTGACCAGGACCAGCCCGGCCAGCAGCCCCGCACGCAGCAGCCGCTTGGCCTGGTCCCGGTCGGCGGTCCGGCCCAGCCGCTGGTAGCCCAGGCTGGCCAGGCTCTGGCTGGCCGACCACGAGGCCAGCAGGGCGACGATCAGGATCACGTGCGCGCCCGGCCCGCCCAGAAGCACGGCGGCGGCCGGGAAGCACACCGCGGGCAGCCCGTACAGCAGGCCGTGCAGCGCGGGCTGGAACCGGCCCACGGGCCAGGGGTCCTCGGGCGGCGGCGGCTCAGCAGGCTGCCGGGGCACCTGCACGTACATCTCGTTGGCCAGCGCGAACACGTCGGAGTAGCCGTAGCGCTCGCGCACGGTCTGGTCGCCCATGCCCTCGAACTCCAGGGCGCTGGCGATCTCCAGCGGGTCCACCGCCGACTCGCAGACCTCCCCGTACTCCTCGCACAGCGCGGCGACGGTCATGGGCGGCGCGGTCGCGCTGCCGATGATGTCCCGCAGCCGGGCCAGGCCGTCGGCGGGCGCCTTCGTCCGCACGCCGACCGCGCGAGCCTGCTCCTCGATGTTGGACACCCCGGCGCTCATGCGCTGTCCTCCAGGCCCGGCCGGTTCTGGTCGGCATCATCGGGCACCGCGGCCAGCCGCGGGGCGGCCCGCCCGGCCTCGGGGCTCTGCTGCTCGCCGCCGGCGAGCTCAGGGCCAGACCGCGGCATGGGCAGCGGCCGGCCGGTGCCCATGAACATGTAGATCTCGTCGAAGGCGCTGATGGCCCGGTCCACGGTGAAGTACTCCAGGGCCCGGTTCCTGGCCGCGGCGCCGAGCCGGTGGCGCAACTCGTCGTCGCGCAGCAGGGTCAGGCAGGCCTCGGCGAGCTGGCCGGGGTCGCGCGGCGGCACCACCAGGCCGGTGTCCCCGGCCGCCTCGGTCACCCCGCCCACGTCGGTGGCCACGCAGGGCCGCCCGCAGGTCATGGCCTCGATCAGGGTGTAAGGGAAGCCCTCGGTAATGCTGCACAGCACCACCACCTGGCCGGCCGCGTAGGCGTCGCGGATCTCCGCCACCCGGCCCTCGAAGCTGGCCGACTCGCCCAGGCCCAGTTCCTTGGCCAGGGCCTGGCAGCGGTCCAGATACTGCTCGCGGCCGTGGGGCGGCGACCCGAACAGGCGCAGCCTGGCCTCCGGCATCTCGGCCCGGATCAGCGCGAACGCGCGCAGCAGGGTCTCCAGGTCCTTGACCGGGTCGACCCGTCCGGCCCAGGAGATAGTCGGCACCTCGGGCTCGCTGTCGAAGGCCGGGAAGTCGTTGGGGTCGACGCCGTTGTAGACCGTCCGGAGCTTGCCCACGTCGGCGCCGAGCTGGCCCTCCCAGCGCTTGTTGAACACGTTCCCTGGCGTGATGATCGCCGCCTCGGTGTAGCCGAGCATGCACAGGCGGCGCAGGAACTGGAGGTGGAACTGCTTGACCGGCCACCGGTAGGGGGCGTGGCGGCTGTGCAGGTAATGCTCGCGCATGTAGATGCCGTGCTCGGTGACCACGATCGGGGTGCCGTAGGTCCACTTGGCGGCCAGTGCGGGCAGCACGCCGATGCCGTTGGTCACCGAGTGCACCACGTCGGCGCGCGGCGGCGGGTAGCTCAGCGGGCGCAGGGCGTGCTCCAGCAGCTGGATGGCCACGGTGGCGTCGTGCAGGGTCGGCGGCGCAATATCGCCAGGGGGGACGACCCCCCTGTCCCCCCCGCGCCGCCTGCCGGCGGCAAAAACGGGAGGATCCGGCCACCGCCGCCGCCAGGCCTCGCTGAGCAGCCACACCGACTCCTCGCTGGCCAGCTCGGCCGACAGGTTACCCAGCCGGGCGTAGCTGAGCAGGCCGCGCAGCACGTCGGCGAAGCGCTCCTGGCCTTCGTCCGGCGGGCTGAGCAGCACATCGATGAGCTCGGCCACGGGCGGCCCGCTGCGCGGCCGCAGCCACCGCGAGCCGGGCGCGGCCGGGGGCGGCGGGCCCCACAGCGGTATCTCGGTCAGCCGGGTGACGTTGGGCGGCAGCGTCCACCGCACCGGCTCGCCCCCGGCCGCGGTCAGCGCGACCAGCTCGAAGTCGTACTCGCGCAGGCCCCGCACCAGCTGGTCACACCACACGCTGACCCCGCCGAACTGGTGCGGATAGGTTCCCTCGGCAGCCAAAGCGATATCCACCTCAGCGGCCGTCGCCTGACGTCCGGATCTGCGCGGCGGTGATCATCGACGGCCGTGGCCGCACACGGTGAGCTCGCCGGCGGCGGGCGGCCTGGTGCTCGTAGAGGTCGTCGATCCGGGCCGCCACCGACTCGATGCCGTACCGGTCGAAGACCTCGATGACCGGCTGCCTGGGCCGCACGCCGGCCTCGATCTCCTTGGCCAGCTCGGCGCGCAGCGCGCGCACGTTCCCGGCCACCTGGCGGGCCCGGCCGGTGCTGATCCCGTCCAGCGCCGGGCAGGTGGTGTAGAGCACCGGCAGCCCGTTGGCCAGCGCCTCCAGCACCGACAGCCCGAACGTCTCCTGGAGCGAGGCGGTCAGGTTCAGGTCGAAGGCCGACAGCATCGCGGTCATGTCGGCCTGGTAGCCGCCGAAGATGACGTGCTCGGCCACGCCGTGCTGCGCGGCCAGCCCCTCCAGCCGCTCGCTCTCCTCGCCGCGCCCGATGATCAGCAGCTTGCACCGGTCGCCGAGCAGCGGGGCGGCCGCCTCGATGACCAGGTCGATCCGCTTGTTCGGGTCCAGGCGGCCGAGCGTGCCGATCACGAAGGCCTCCGGGTCGATGCCGAACTGCGCGCGGACATCGACTCGGGTCGCCGGGTCGAAGCCGAGGCCCGCGAAGTCCAGGCCGTTCGGGATCACGGTGATCTTCCGATCGGGGACACCCCACTTCACCAGCCGGTCCCGGACCACGTCCGCCACCGCGATGGTGGCGTCCGAGGTCAGCTCGGAGGCCAGGTACAGCGCCCGCACCGAGCTGGTCATCCGGCGCCGCTCGATGTGCGTCTCGCCGATGGAGTGCTCGGTGGTCACGATGACCGGGACACGGGCCAGCCGGGCGGCCGGGCGGGCGTAGATCTGCGCCCGGTACAGGTGCGCGTGCACCACGTCGTAGCGTCCGTCCCGGATGATCTGGTAGAGCCGCACCAGGGCGCCCAGCTCGGTGTTGCGCCGCATGCCCAGGTCACGCACTGACACGCCGTGCTCCCGGAGCCGGTCGGCGACCGGACCAGGGTTGTACAGAGTGACGACGTCGGCGTCGTTGCGGCTGTGCTGGAGCACCGCGTCCAGCTGAAGCTCAGCCCCGCCGACGTCGAGCCCGGTGATCACGTGCAGGACCCTCATGAGTTCCTCCCCTTAATCGCGACGTAGCCCTTGTGCAGGCGCCGCTTGACGGTCATCCGGGCCGCGCTGTCGCGCTGCCCGATGTAGATCCGCGGCAGCGCCAGCGGCCCGAGGCGGGCCAGCGGCGTCTCGACCGCGCACGCGTACTGGTAGCCCGCCGCGCCGACCGCGTAGCGGGCGGCCTCGTCCATGGACCCGTACGGGTAGGCGAAGCCCGGCACCGGCGCGGACAGCAGGTCCTCCAGGCCGGCGCGGCTCGCCGTGACTTCGGCCGCCTGCCGCCGCGCGCCCGCCCCGGCCAGGTGCGGATGGGTGGCGCTGTGCGAGCCGATCTCCACCCCCGCCGCGGCCAGCTCGCGCACCCCGCCGGCGTCAAGCAGCGGCCAGACCGGCCCTTCGTCCCACTCGTTGGTGCCGCCGATCCGCTCGGAGATGATGAACGCGGTGGCGCCGAAGCCGTGCCGGTCCAGCACCGGCAGCGCCGTGTCCAGCACGCTGGTGTACCCGTCGTCGAAGGTGAGGCCGACCAGGCCGCGCGCCTGGCCGGCCGCCATGGCGGCGACGAGCTCGGCCATGCTGACCCCGCGCAGCCCGCTGCGGGCCAGCCAGGCCATCTGCTCGGCGAACCGGGCGGGCGACACCGCGAGCTGGTTCGGGTCCTCCGCGGCGTCGGCCACGGCGTGGTACATGAAGATCATCGGCGCGTCGCGCAGGGTCACCCGCAGCTCGGCGGCGGCCCCCGGCGGCGGCCCGGCCCGGTGTCCGGGACCGGCGGCGGCCCAGCCGCCGGTCCCGGCACCTCCCCCGACCCTGGTCTGGTTGCCGTCATGGAGCGCGGGGCGGTTAGGGAGGTTGCCCCCGCTGGACGGCGCAGTCTTGCTCATCGTCATCGGCTTGCTCCCAGGCCTGCTAGGGCTGACCCGACGGTGCGGATCAGGATGGCCATGTCCAGCCACGGCGACCAGTACTCGATGTAGAGGTTGTCGAAGCGGCTGCGCTCGGCGATCGAGGTGTCGCCGTGCAGCCCGTGCACCTGGGCCCAGCCGGTCAGCCCGGCCCGCATCCGGTCGCGGTCGGCGTAGCGCGGGATCTGCCGGGCGAACCGCTCGGCGAAGTACGCGCGCTCGGGCCGCGGACCGACCAGGGACATGTGGCCGCGCAGCACGTTGACCAGCTGCGGCAGTTCGTCCAGGTGGGTGGCGCGCAGCTGGCGGCCCAGCCAGGTGCACTGCCCGGGGTCCACGGCCCAGCTCGAGCTCGTGTCGCCCGCCACCGTGATGGTGCGCAGCTTCAGGATGCTGGCGTGGCGGCCCAGGCCGGTGACCCGCGGCTGCCGGAACAGCGGCGACTGCCCGCTCCGCAGCCAGATCAGCCCGGCCAGCACCAGCATCAGCGGGAGCGTCACGGTCAGCAGGACGGCCGCCACGGTCACGTCGAAGGCCCGCTTCAGGCCGGCCGCGGCCCGGCGGTGGCCGAGCTGGCGCAGCGGGATCAGCGGGATGCCCCAGATCTCGTCCAGGCAGCCGCGCGGGATGGCCTGGCCGATCTCGTGCAGCCGCGGCACCACGCAGACGTCGGCCAGCAGCCCCCGGCAGGAGCGCAGGATCGCCACCAGGTCCTCGTCGCGCCAGTCCCCGTAGCAGACGATCACCCGGCGGATGCCCAGCGCGGCGACGACCTGGCCCAGGTCCTCGGGCCGCCCCAGCGACGGCTCGGGCAGGTCCCGGCGCGGCGGCCCGGAGTCCAGGAAGCCGCGCACCCGAAGGCCCAGCTCGGGATGCTGGCGCAGCTGCCCGGCCAGGTAGGCGCCGAACGTTCCGGAGCCGAGCACCAGCGCCCGCTCGGTCAGCCGGCCCCGCCGGTGCGCCGAGCGCAGCAGGGCGCAGGCGGCCAGCCGGAAGGTGATGATCAGCCCGGCCGACAGGAGCGCCAGCCGGGCCGCGCCCCTCGCGGGCAGGATCGGCAGCAGGAGCAGCACCGGCAGCGCTACCGCGGCCAGGATCCGCGAGATCTGGTCGGAGACGCGCAGGCAGATCCGCAGCCGGTGCAGACCGGCGGCGGACAGCCCGGCCAGCACGGCCAGCCCGTACAGCGCCGCCGAGGGCCCGTCCGGCGAGGTGACGCCGGCCGCGACCAGGGCCAGCGAGTCCGCCACCGGCAGCGCCACCAGCGGCGCGAGCTGGCGCGCCCGGACGGTTCCCCGGTCCCCGGCCGGGACGGCCAGGCCCGCCCTCGGCTGGGGCACGGTCAGCCGCCGGCCGACGGCCGGGCCGTGCTCGGAGAACCGGTCCACCTTATCCACGCTGGATGCAGCCTTTCCTCGGGTAGCTAGGGCAGGGTCAGCGGCCGGCCAGCACCGGCCGCCGCGCGGCGGCGCGGGCCGAGCCGGCCAGCTCGCGGGCGACGGACGGGGCCGCGTGCGCGGTGCCGTAGACGAACCGCATGACCGGCCCGTAGGTCGGCGCCACCGCCGGGCCGACGACGAACAGGCCCGGCACCGCGGACTGGTAGTTGCGGCCCACCGCCGGGGACTGGTCCACGGTGCCCAGCTGCGCCCGCAGCCCGGCGTCCAGGAACGACAGCCGGGACAGGTCCGGCCGGTATCCGGTGGCCGCGATGACGTGGTCCGCCTCCAGTTCCGTGGCCGAGCCGTCCCTCGTGATGAGGCCGAGCCGGACCGCGTCGCCGGATCCGCCGGAGCCGCCGGGGACGGCGGTGACCGAGCGGATGGCGTGGCTGGTCAGCACCGGGAGCTGGTCCTCGACCCGGCGGCGCAGCCAGGATGCGCCGGCCGGGCCGAGCGCGGTCCGGGCCCGGTAGATCCTGGCCTGCTCGGGCAGGTGCCGGAAGATCTCCGGGTGGCGGGAGTAGAACCAGGTCGACCAGCCCGAGCCGAGCCCGGACTCGGGCTCGCGCATCCGCTGCGGCAGCGGCCGCTCCGGGTCCAGGGGCACGCCATTCCAGCGCACCCGGCTGGCCCGGGCGACGATCTGCACGTCGGCTCCCGACTCGTGCAGCAGGGCGGCGCTCTCCAGCGCGGACTGGCCCGCGCCGACCACGACTACCCGCTGGCCGGCGAACGTGCTCAGGTCGGTGTGCACCGAGGCGTGCGTGCACACGTCGTCCGGCAGGTCAGCCAGCATCCGGGGCATCCGGGCGAAGTGCTCGACGCCCGCGGCCACGACCACGTTGCTGGCCCGGACGGTCTCGCCGCTGGCCAGGCTGACCGCGAAGCCGTCGCCGTGCCGCGCGACCTCGGTCACCATGACCTCTTCCAGGCTGGGCACCAGCTCGTCGGCGAACCACTGGCCGTAGCTGATGAACGTGTCCAGCGGCACGGGCAGGCCGTAGCTGGCGTACGGGTGGCCGGTCTTCTGGCAGAACGCCTCCAGGGTGTGGCTGCCCTCGGGATCGGACAGGTTGGAGGCGAAGCCCTGCGACTTGAGGTACATCCCGCGCGGCATGGCCTCCCGCCACAGCCGCATCGGCAGCCCGAACTGACGACAGCTCAGCCCGGCCGCGCGCAGGTGCGCCGCGACCGACAGTCCGTACGGTCCCGCTCCGACGATGGCAACGTCGACGGCCTCGCTCATGAACTAGCCTCCCTTTTACTCGTCTGCTTCCTGCTCGTCGTGTACCGGCTGATCGGCCGGGAGATCAGGCGCCCGCCCATGCGCAGGCACATCAGCCCGAACGGGGCCAGGTCGTCGGCGGCGAACCAGGCGGTCTCGTCGATCCCGCGCAGCGACGCCGCCCAGGCGCGCAGGCCCAGCTCGCCGCGCCGCCAGTAGCCAAGCGCACCCAGCGGGTCGTAGTTCTCGACCACGAACCGCCGCCCGGCGACTGGCTCGCCCTCAGGAATCGCCGCGCCGGTCAGGTCCAGGTAGGCGGCCGTGGCCACGTCGACGCCCGCGGTGGTCCGGAAGAGCCGGAACTGGGCCCCCAGCCGCGGATTGAAGTCCAGCAGCTTGTACTCGCCGTCCCGCCGGTCAAGGCGCAGGTCCAGATCGAGGATGCCCCGGTAGCCGAGCTTGCCCAGCAACGCGGTGACCTGGTCGCTCAGGACCGCGTTCGGCTCGCAGCGGCCCAGGCTGGTCAGCCCGGCATGGGCCGGATAGGACCGCTCCTTGACCCCGGTGAAGGCGGGACGGCAAGTGGATTCGGCGTCGCAGTAGCCGTGGAAGAACCAGTCCTGGTCGATGCCGCCGGGGATGAACTCCTGGAGCATCAGGCCGGCCCCGGCCCGCGCGCTCGCAGCCAGCAGGCTGTCGAGCTCATCCTGGCTGGTCAGGATCGAGGTGCTGGGCAGCCCCTCGGCCCGCCACGGCGAGGTCAGCTTGGCGATCACTGGGTAGCCGGTCACGGCGGCGAACTCGCGGGCCGCGGCCGGCGTCTCCGGCACCGCCGCCTCGGGGGCCGGAATGCCCAGGTCGCGGCACAGCTGGTAGAGCGAGAACTTGCCCGCCACCTGCCTGGGCAGCTCGGCGGGCTGGTCCGGGAAGATGAAGTGCGTCCGCAGGTCCGCGCCGTGCTCGGCCAGGAAGATCGCGCCCGCGTCGTCGGTCGGCAGCAGCACCGCGGGGCGGCCGATCCGGTCGGCCAGGGTCAGCAGCCCGGTGCGGATCCGCTCGGCGTCATCGGCGCCCGGGCGTGGCGGCCAGTAGTACCGGCCGCGCAGATACCGCGACCTGGCCGCCGGAGCCAGCCGCCCCTCGTGCACGCCGTAGACCGGCACGCCGAGGCGACCCAGGCTGCGGATGACGCCCAGCCCCCCGTGATGCATGACGTTCGGGTCGAGCTTGAGCACCACCGCGGGCGTGCTGGTGTCAGTCCCAGCCCGCGCGCCATCGTGCTTTCCCATCCCCTGCCCCCTTCGCGACGTGGCGGCGTCATGCCGTCACTGCACGTGAGGAAGACACTGCCAGGGGGACCTGCCCGGAACATCCACCATCGGGGTGAGGAAACATACCCACAGCGGCTGAGTCCGGCGCCGGAACGGGCCGGCGGGAAGTCCAGAACCCTTGTGGCTACGGGGTTGGCGGGCGGCTGACCCGGCCGGCCGGCGGGGTTACCCCGGCCCGCGGCCGGCCTACCCAAGATCGCGGTGCCCATCAGCCAGGGCGGGCGCTAGCCCAGACCGGGCGGCAGGCCGGGAAGCCGGGACGGGGCGGGAGCTAGCCCAGGTCGCGGACGGTGGCGGCGAGCTGGCCGGCCAGGCGGACGGCCTGGCCGGGGTCGACGGCCTCGACCATCACGCGGACCGCGGGCTCGGTGCCGCTGGGCCGGACCAGCACCCGGCCCGAGTCGCCCAGCTCGGCCTCGGCGGCCGCCACGGCCTCCCTGAGCGCGCCGGAGGAGGCAACCAGGGACTTGTCCACGCCCTTGATGTTGATGAGCTCCTGGGGATACCTGGTCATCACGGCGGCCAGGTCGGCCAGCGGGGTGTCCTGGCGGGCCATCTGGGCCAGCAGCTGGAGGGCGGTCAGCAGGCCGTCGCCGGTGCTGGCGTGGTCGAGCATGATGATGTGGCCGGATTGCTCGCCGCCGAGCACGAACTTGCCGTCCAGCATGGCGGCGATCAGGTACCGGTCGCCGACCGGGGTCTCGACCAGGCTGATCCCGGCCTGGCGCATGGCCTGGCGGAAGCCCAGGTTGGACATGACGGAGGCGACCACGGTGTCGCCGGCCAGGCGGCCGGAGTCGCGCAGCGCCAGGGCCAGCACGGCCAGGATCTGATCGCCGTCGATGACCTGACCGGCGGCGTCGACGGCCAGGCAGCGGTCGGCGTCGCCGTCGTGGGCGATCCCGGCGTCGGCGCCGTGCGCCAGCACGGCGGCCGACAGCGCGTCCAGGTGGGTCGAGCCGCAGTCCTCGTTGATGTTCAGCCCGTCCGGGGCGGTGCCGATCTCGATGACCTCGGCCCCGGCCCGGCGCAGCAGGCCGGGCGCGAACCTGGAGGCGGCCCCGTGCGCGCAATCCACGACCACCCGCAGCCCATGAAGGGGGCCGGGCCCGGTCTCGGCCTGCTCGGGCCCGGTCACGGTCACGGTCACGGTGGACAGCAGGTAGTCCAGGTAACGCTGGCCCTCGCCGGAGGCGTCCCGGACCCGGCCGAACCCGCCCTCCGGCAGGCCGGACGGCCCGGCCAGCCGGCCCAGGCCCGCCGTCGCGGCGGCCTCGCCGGCCGCGGCCAGGCGGGCCTCGATCTGGTCCTCGACGGCGTCGGGCAGCTTCACGCCGCCCCGGGCGAAGATCTTGATGCCGTTGTCCGGCGCGGGATTGTGCGAGGCGGACAGCATCACGCCGAAGTCGGCGTCCAGCGCGGTGGTCAGGTAGGCGACCGCCGGGGTCGGGATGACGCCGAGCCGCAGCACGTCCACCCCGCTGGCGGCCAGCCCGGCCACCACCGCGGCCTCCAGGAACTCACCGGAGGCCCGCGGGTCGCGGCCGACGACGGCAACGGGGCGGCGGTGAGCGTCCTGGGCCGTGGCGAACGCGCCGGTGCCGGCCAGCACGTCGGTGGCCGCCGCGGCCAGGCTCATGGCCAGCCCCGCGGTCAGCTCACCGCCCGCTACTCCCCTAACACCGTCCGTGCCAAACAGCCGACCCATGTATCCCGCCCCGTGCCTCTCGACGCAGTTGGTCTGCCCGACGCCCGGCGCGAGACTAGCGCTTGGAGTACTGCGGCGCCTTGCGGGCCTTCTTCAGGCCGGCCTTCTTGCGCTCCTTGACCCGCGCGTCCCTGGTGAGGAAGCCGGCCCGCTTGAGCGCCGGGCGGCTGTCGGGGTCGACCAGGATCAGCGCCCTGGCGATGCCCAGGCGCAGCGCGCCCGCCTGGCCGGTGACGCCGCCGCCGCTGATCCGGGCGATCACGTCGAACTGCTCCTCGGCGCCCAGGGTGACGAACGGCTCGTTGATGAGCTGCTGGTGCACCTTGTTCGGGAAGTACTGGTCGAGCGTGCGGTCGTTGATCTTCCACTGGCCGGTGCCGGGGGCGATGCGCACCCGCGCGATGGCCTCCTTGCGCCGTCCGGTGCCCAGCGCGTTGCCGGTGACGACGGGCTTGCGCGGGGCAGCGCCCCGCGCGCTGGAGTCGCTGGTCTGCGTGGAGTATTCCGACAGCGTCTCCACGGCGGTCTCCGCGGCGCTGACGTCAGTAGTCCCGGCGGCCGGCGTCTCGGTAGGCTGCTCAGACACGATTCGTTTCCTCGTACTTCCTGATCGGCTCTTGCTACGTCAGCGCGGGCGCTACTTGGCGGCGGCCCGGCTGGGCTGCTGCTCGATCTGCGTGATCTCGAAGGGCTCCGGCATCTGCGCCTGGTGCGGGTGGTCCGGGCCGGCGTAGACCTTGAGCTTGCTCAGCATCTTGCGGCCCAGGGTGTTCTTGGGCAGCATGCCGCGGACCGCCTTCTCGACGGCGCGCTCGGGATTGCGCTCCATCAGGTCGCCGTAGGACACCGCGCGCAGCCCGCCCGGGTAGCCCGAGTGCCGGTACGCCTTCTTGTCCTTCAGCTTGTTCCCGCTCAGCGCGACCTTGGCCGCGTTGACAATGATGACGAAGTCACCCGTGTCCACATGCGGCGCGAAGACCGGCTTGTGCTTGCCGCGCAGCAGGATGGCCGTCTGGCTGGCCAGGCGGCCGAGCACGACGTCAGAAGCGTCGATGACATGCCACCGACGCTGGATGTCCGCGGCCTTGGGGCTAAATGTGCGCACAGTCGTAAGCCTTCGCGTGTGAGTCCTGAATCCTGGCCCGCGCCCGGAGCACTGCTCCCTGGCACGGAATCCGCAGCATCGGCCGCAGCTCACCGCCCGCAAGCACGGACGCGCGGGCATGCCGATACACATGGACGCCTAGGAAGGATACCGGCCGTCAGCCGTGCTGGTCAAAGCGAGCGGCCGCGCGGGGCCCGTACACGGCCAGGACCGGGCCTATTACGGCTGACGCGACGAAATGGGGCCGCTGACAGCGATAAAGTCGCCGCATGCGCCACCCGGGTGACTCTACTGCCGGACGCTCGGCCAGCAGGCCGCGCGACCCGGCCTCAGGCCAGACGTCAGGCCGGCGCGGCCGGTACGCGGGCGCCCAGCCGCCCGTCCGGCGGCCGGC
>JBOHCO010000346.1:0-1171 GCA_050698895.1 Streptosporangiaceae bacterium | reverse complement strand
CTGATGGCGCGCCGTCGGTCGGGCAGCTCCGCCGGGCCATCAGCAACCCGGTGAGCGTGGTGTCCGGTGCCGACGGCGAAGGCTGGCTGGATGCGCTCGGCCGGGGCGGCCGGGGACGTATCGCGCCCGCGGAGCGCGGGCTCAGGGCGGTGCACCAGGCCGTGCTGCGCTCCTTCGCCGCGACCGGCGGCCCTCCCGAGCAGCACGTGCTCGACGAGGCCGCCCGGCCGTTCGACAGCGGCCGGGTGCTGGCCGAGCTGGCCGACGGCGACTTTGTCGGCCTCGATCCGGGCGGGCGGATCACCGTTGCCTACCCGTTCTCCGCCACCGCGACCGCGCACACGGTCCGGATTGCCGGCGGTGCCACCGCTTATTCCATGTGCGCGATCGACGCCCTGGGCGTCGCGGCCATGGTCGGCGCGGACGTGCTGATCACCTCGGCCGATCCGTCAACCGGCGAGCCGGTCTCCGTTGCCGTCGACGCCGGCGGCGCGGCATGGGAACCCGATACAGCGGTCGTGTTCGCCGGCCATACCGCCAGCGGTCCGGCGGGCCGTCCGCGCAGCTCTGCTGCGGGCACATCAACTTCTTCACCAGCCACGCGACCGCCGCGGGCTGGGCCAGCACCCGCCCCGGCATCGCCGGTGGCATCCTGGGCCAGGCCCGCGCCTACGACGTCGGCAGGCAGATATTCGGGCCGCTCCTCCGCTGACCTCCCGGCCGTCTCCGCCGGTTGGCGGCGCGCAGCCCGATCAGGATCACGGCGCCCACGATGAAGGTGGCGCCCAGCAGTACCCGCGCGTAGCCGCCGACCAGGGCGTCCGGGAGCGCGTGATGCGCACCACGACGACGCCGGCTGGGGTCGCGCC
Source organism: Streptosporangiaceae bacterium (assembly GCA_050698895.1). GTDB lineage: Bacteria > Actinomycetota > Actinomycetes > Streptosporangiales > Streptosporangiaceae > DASUBV01. The sequence continues at coordinate 302 of JBOHCO010000346.1, read as the reverse complement.
CTGTTCGATCCCACCGTGGGGGCTGTCCCTGATCCATACCGACCCTGGCCGGGCCTGGACCCTCGACACGCTGGCCCGCTCCACCCAGACCCCGCGCGCTACGCTCACCCGCCGCTTCGCCGCCCTGACCGGCCAGTCGCCCGTGGCCTACCGCAAGCTCACGAAGACGACCGGCTGACTCACCCGGCTGACTCACCCGGCCGGATCCGCCCTTACCGCGGCACCGTCGCCACCCTGCTGTCCGCCGCCGCTACCGTCAACCGCGACGCGCGAGGTGCGCGCCGCGAAATTGAGCAGCAACG
>JBOHCO010000345.1:0-2486 GCA_050698895.1 Streptosporangiaceae bacterium | reverse complement strand
GCACCGGGCCCGGGGCGTCCGGCGGCGGCGAGGCCCCGGTCGACATCGAGGCTCTCCTGGCCCGCCGCCCCGAGGTGGTCTGCCTGGACGACGTGTCGGCCCCCGTGACCGAGGGGGAGAGCCGGCTCACCACGGCCCGGCGGCTGGCCGACGCCGGCGTCAACGTGGTCACCACCGCCCGCCTCGGCCAGGCCCTGGACGAGGCCACGCTGCTCGCCCTGGCCGACGAGATCGAGCTCGTCGACGTGGCCCCGTCCGCGCTGATCGACCGCGTCCGCCGCGGCGAGATCGTCCCGCCGGACCAGGTCGACGAGGCCCTGGCCACCGAGTTCGCCCCCGACGAGCTGGCCGCCCGCCGGGAGCGCGCGTTCCGCATCGTGGCCGAGCACGGCGACCGGCGGCTGGCCGCCTACCGCGGCGCCGGCCCGCCCGCCGACGGCGCCCAGCGGCCGTCCATCCTGGCCTGCGTCGCGCCCCAGCCCGGCATGGAGCAGCTGATCCGGCGGGCCGCCGCGCTGGCCGCCCAGGTCGACGGCGAGTTCCAGGCCGCCACCGTGGCCCGGGCCCACGGGGCGGGCGAGGAGGAGCGGCTGCTGTCCGGCTACGCCGCTCTGGTCGGCCAGCTCGGCGGTGACCTGGCCCGGCTGGACGGCGACAGCCCGGCGGCGGCGCTGGTCGCCTACGCCCGCCAGCACGGCACCTCGGAGATGGTCCTGGCCCGCAGCGACCACAACCGTCCCGGCCGCTACCCGGTCCTGCGCGAGCTGGCCGGCACCGCCGCCGGCCTGGACCTGCACGTCCTCCCCATCACCCCGCCCGCTTGATCCCGCCCGCGGACCCTGCCCTCCTGGCCCGCCCGCGCCTGAACCCCGGCGCTCACCCGTCGTGGTGGGCGGCCGCCATGATCGCGGTAGTCGGTCAGCGATATTCGCGGACGGATTTCCGCGATCATGAGTCCGCGCCTTCCGGCCTGGCCGCAGCACGCGATCCGGCCGTCCGCAACCGCAGCCGCAAGGGCAACCGCAGCCCTCGCCCGCCTGGCGAGCCGGGCGCGGCGCCGGGTCAGGCGCCGGCGACGGCGACCACGCCGTGCATGGTGCCGACCAGCAGGAGGCTGCCGGACAGCGACGGCGACACGAAGTGGGGCAGGGCCGAGCCCAGGCCGATCTGGTGCCGGACCCGGCCGGTGGCCGGGCTGAGCTCGTACAGGATGCCGCTGTTCCAGTCGGCCACCCAGACCGCGCCGCCGCCGAGCACCGGCGAGCCGCTGGCCGTGCTCGGACCGCGCCAGAGCACGTGGACCCGGCCGCTGGCCACGCTGACCGCGGTCAGCCCCGTGCCGTAACAGGGCACGTACGCCACGCTGCCGCTGACGGCCGGGCCGCCGAAGCTGGCGCAGACCTGGCCCTCGGCCAGCTGGCCGCCCACGCCGCCCAGGTGGTGCGCGTTCAGCAGGTAGCCGAGCGTGCTCTTGCCGACCTGGAGGATGCGGCCGCCGGGCAGCAGCGCGGGCGAGGAGGAGCCGAGGTCCAGGTCGCCGGCATTGTCCTCGGGCCAGCGCTTGGGCGCGAACACGCCGATCCGCTGGAGCTGGGGGGTGAGCGCGATGACCGAGTCGCTGCCGTCGAACGGGGGCTTGAACGCGGCCCCGTTGCCGGAGGCGACGTAGATGGTGCCCCAGGGGCTGACGACGGGGCCGCCAGGGGCCCAGATGCCGGCCTGCTTCACGGTCGGGATGACGTAGGACACGATCGGGCCGTCGCCGGCGGCCGGAACGCCGGCGATCGAGCCCCGGTAGGGGCCGCAGTCGCCGAAGTGGCCGCCGAACACGACGTAGATCCGGCCGTCGGCCAGGGCCAGGGCGCCGCGCTGCTGGTCGTAGGCGGTATGGCCGTCGGGGGCCGGGATGACCCGGCGCATGGCCACCGTGCCGTCGCTGACCCTGATCCCGGCCATCACCTTCCGGCCGCCGCTGGTCTCCGCGACGACGTAGACCAGCCTGGTCGCGGGGTCGTAGACGGGCGTGCTGGTGATGCCGAGGGGGTTGATGTCGCCGCAGGGCTGGTCGGACAGCGGCACGGGCTGGCCGCTGGCCGCCTGGACGCTCCACAGCACCCGGCCGGTGGCCCGGCTCAGCCCGTAGACCCGGTTGGACTCGGTGGCCGCGATCACGGTGCCGCCGATGATCAGCGGCTGGCCGTAGACGGCGCCGTCCAGAGGGCGTGACCAGCGGATGAACAGGCGGCCGGCCGGCGGCAGGCCGGCCACGGCGCCGGTGCGCTGGGCGTTGCCGTGGTAGGTCGGCCAGTCGGCCGTGGCGGGGACGGGCTGCGCGGTGCTGGTCGGGCCGGCGGGCGCGGGATGGGCGGCCCCGGTGCTGCCCGTGCAGCCGGCCAGGGCGGCCAGCAGGACGAGGAGGCCGGGGAGGGCCGCGCGCCGGTAACGCGTTGCCATGCCCGCCAGTCTGCATCATGCGGGCCGGGCCC
>JBOHCO010000344.1:0-2541 GCA_050698895.1 Streptosporangiaceae bacterium | reverse complement strand
GCCCGGCGTTGAAGCACCGGCCGGAGCCGGTGTTGCTCAGCGTCGTCGGGTCCCACGCGTTGAAGTAGTCCTGAGTCGTGTTGTGCAGCCCGTCCGGCGCGAACGCCGACGCGGCCAGCGAGTAGTGATAGACACAGGCCTAGACACCGGGAGAGCGGAGGGACAGATGGCGAGTTCGGAGAGCCGGATCCTGACCAGCCACGCGGGCAGCCTGCCGCGACCCGAGGACCTGATCGAGGCCAACCGGCGGCGCGCCGAGGCCGGGTTCGCCGACGAGGAGGGCTACCAGCAGGACCTGGCCGCGGCCGTGGCCGCCGTGGTCGCCCGGCAGCAGGAGACCGGCATCGACCTGGTCAACGACGGCGAGTACGGGCACACCATGGGCCAGCGCTACGACTACGGCTCGTGGTGGACCTACGTCTTCCAGCGCCTCGGCGGCCTGGAGCTGGCCCCGGTCGGGCTGATGGAGGTGCGGCGGGAGGCCCCCAAGCCCGGCGAGGTCGTGCTGGGCAGCTTCAACGACCGGCGCGACTGGCTGGCGTTCAGCGAGGCCTACGGCGATCCCAGCTCCGGCGCCATGCTGCCCAACCGCGCCGCGCGCACCATGTCGCCGGTCTGCCGCGGGCCGGTCACCTACACCGGCGCCGAGGCCCTCCAGGCCGACATCGCCCACTTCAAGGCGGCGCTGGACGCGGCCGGGCTGGCCGACGGCTTCATGAACGCGGTCGCGCCGGGCAGCTGCTCCCGGTTCGGCAACGAGTTCTACGCCAGCGAGGAAGAGCTGCTCTACGCCTGCGCCGACGCGATGCGCGAGGAGTACCAGGCGATCATCGACGCGGGCCTGATCCTCCAGCTCGACGACCCGGCCATCGCGGAGAACTGGGACCAGGTCAACCCGGCCCCCACCGTGGCCGACTACCAGCGCTTCACCATGGTCCGGGTCGAGGCCCTGAACCACGCCATCCGCGGGCTGCCGCCCGAGCGGATCCGGTTCCACCTGTGCTGGGGCAGCTGGCACGGCCCGCACACCACTGACATCCCGATGGCCGACATCGTGAACGTCGTGCTGGCCATCAACGCCGGCGCCTACTCGTTCGAGGCCGCCAACGTGCGCCACGAGCACGAGTGGAAGGTCTGGCAGGACGTGGCGCTGCCCGACGGCAAGAAGATCCTGCCCGGCGTGGTCAGCCACGCCACCAACGTGGTCGAGCACCCGGAGGTGGTCGCCGACCGCATCGCCCGGTTCGCCGAGGGCGTGGGCCGGGAGAACGTGGTCGCCTCCACCGACTGCGGCCTCGGCGGCCGGGTGCACCCCCAGATCGCATGGGCCAAGCTCGGTACCCTCGCCGCGGGCGCCGAGCTGGCGACGAAGCGGCTGTGGCCCTGAGAACCCTTGTTAGATAGCAATTAACAAGGGAGGCACGGGGTCCGGCGCGATCCGAGCAGGTTGGCGATCGTCACCGCGCCGGCGAACCCGCCGCCGTCGCTCAGCGCCAGCACCTTGCCTGGGCATCGCGGTCATGGATGAGCTTGGAGAGAGCCCTTCGGCGCTACCCACTCCACGGCCTGGCCCGTTATCTCGGCGATCCGGTCAAAATCGGCGTCGTAGTGCAGCACGGTTGCGCCGCTGAGTTCGGCAGCAGCCGCGATGATCAGGTCAGGAAGCCGGAAATGGCGATGCTGCCTACGGACAGCCATCTCACGGTGAACCTCAAGGGCACGGTTCATCGACTCGGTGGTGACCTCGATCCAGCGCTGGGCATGCAGAGCCTTCCACAGGAGCTCATAGCCTCGTGGGTCTGCCGCGTTGTTCAGGTACTCCAGCGCCGTCATCTGGCATGCAGCCACCCGTCCCTGAGTCAGCAGCGCGAGGAAGCGGTCGTGCACGACATCATGCTGGCCCTGCAGAACGTATACCGACGTATCGGCGAGATAGATATCCCCGGCCATCACGCCACGTGCTGACCACGCGCGTCATCGGCAAGCCTGGATAGGTCCCGGCCGCCGGAATAGCCGAAGGCGTCAGCAGATCCGCTGAAGTCCATCTGAGCGCTCTGGAAAGCAGCCGCAATCTCCTGCCCCTGGATCCTCAGCGCCTGGATCCGGAGCGCCTCGTTGATGGTGGCAACCTTGCTGGTAGTCCCGAGCACTCGCCGCGCGGCATCCAGCCAGTCGTCATTGATCTCAACAGTGATGCGTGCCATGGGATCGATTATACATCGAAATCTTGTTCCGGAGTACATCAAAATTGCGTGTCAGCCAACACCACCAGGAAAAGGTAGACGGTGCCAAGGACGGCACGCCGAGCAACGCCACCACAACTCCCGCACCCAGACGAGGTTCTCGCGGACTCAGGCTCTGTGCATATTGACAGTGCCGCTGGAGCGCAGGTCTCGGTACATCCACGTCCTTGATCACCGGGTTGGTGGACACCGCCGTGGCACGGGCCGACCTACCTACTGCGGGGGCTTACCACGCGCGCGTGGCGGGCTGGAGCACGGGGCGCAGCGCGGCCATGGCCCGGGCGGCGTGGTCGCGCAG
>JBOHCO010000343.1:0-6660 GCA_050698895.1 Streptosporangiaceae bacterium | reverse complement strand
GGCCGGGGCCGCCGGGGTGGCGCGGGGCCGGGTGTCCTGGCGGATGGACAGCTTGCCGTTCTGCATGATGCCGATGCGCTGGGCCCGGCGGGCGACCGAGCTGTCGTGGGTGACCAGGACCATGGTCAGCGAGTACTCCCGCCAGAGCTGGTCGAGCAGGGCCATGATCTCGTCCCTGGTGCCCTCGTCCAGGTTGCCGGTCGGCTCGTCGGCCAGCAGCACCTGGGGCTGCTTGACCAGTGCCCGGGCAATGGCCACCCGCTGCTGCTGGCCGCCGGACAGCTCGCCGGGCAGGTGCCGCAGCCGCTCGCCCAGCCCGAGGCTCTCGAGTATGGCCCGGGCCTTGCTGCGCCGCTCGGCAGCGTGCACGTGGCCGGGCACCAGCGCGGCCTCCACGTTCTCCTGGGCGCTGAGCGTGGGCATCAGGTTGAAGGTCTGGAAGATGAAGCCCACCGACTCGGCCCGGAACCGCGTGACCTGGTTCTCTCGCATCTGGGCCAGGTCGGTGCCGTTGAAGTCGATGATCCCGGAACTGGGCCGGTCGAGGCCGCCGAGCATCTGAAGCAGGGTGCTCTTGCCGTGCCCGGTCGGGCCCTGGATGGCCAGCCACTCGCCGTCGCCGATCTCCAGGTTCACGCCCTGGAGTGCTGGCACGGTGGTGCGGCCCTTCTGATAGTCCTTCTTGACGTCAGTCAGCTGGTACATGGGTGTCTCCCCGGGAACGTTGAGGTGGGCTACTCGACCCTGGCCAGGGCGGCCGCGGGCCGCAGCCGGGCGGCGCGCCAGCCGCCGAACGCGCCGGCGATCAGGCCGCCGGCGATGGCCAGCACCACGGCGGCGATGATGGCATCGACGGTGACCGGGGCGGTCAGGTGCACGGTGACGGTGTGGACCGCGTTGCCCGCGTTGCGGAAGCCGAAGGGACGACCCCCGCCGCCGCCGGTGCCGCCGCCGGGGAACCCGCCCCCGGTGCCCCCGCCGGGGAACCCGCCAGAGCCGCCGCCGGTGAAGGTCTGCGCGCCGCCGGGGGTGGCGCTGCCGGTGGTCTGGCCGACGGACGCGGTCAGCGGCTTGGAGAGGTGACCGGCCAGCGTCGCGCCGAGGAAGCCCAGGCCGACGCCCACGGCACCGCCGACGATGCCGATGACGACCGCCTCACCGACCACCTGGCCGATGACCCGGCGGCTGCGCCAGCCCAGGGCCTTGAACGTGCCGAACTCCCGCACCCGGCGGGAGACGGCCGACATGGTCAGCAGGCTGGCCAGCAGGAACGCGGCGGCCAGGACGGCGATGGCCAGCCAGCGGCCCAGGTTGTTGGCCAGGCTGGAGGCGCTGGACACCGATCCGGTCAGCTCCTTGGCCAGGTCGCTGGAGTTGGTCACGGTGGCCTTGGGCAGCGCGGTCGAGATCTCCCTGGAGACGGTGGTGATGTCGGAGGCGCTGCTGGCGGCCACGTAGATGGTGTTCACTTCGTTCTTCATGCTGGACAGCGCCTGGGCCCGGGCCAGCGGGATGTAGGCATCCTCGGAACTGTCCGAGGCGGGCACGCTGACGATGCCGACGACCTTGAAGCTGGTCTTGGCGATGGTGATGTCCGAGCCGACCTTCAGCTTTTGCTGGGTGGCGTAAGTGGAGCTCAGGATGGCGTCGTTGGCACTGGCGTCGGCCGAGGTGAAAGTCCGGCCGGAGGCGAGCTTGCCCGAGCTGAGCGGGCCGAGCGCGCCCTCAGAAAGATCGACGCCGGAGACGCTGATGGTGCTCGGCCTGAGGTGGCCGCGGAAGGTACCGCCCCCGCCGCTGCCGCCGCCGAACCCGCCGCCTGCGCCGCCGGAGCCGAAGGAGCCGAAGGAGCCGAAGGACGGGATCTTCCCGCTGATCTTGGTGTCGGTCAGGGTGAGGCCGCCAGTCACCGCCGCGACGTTGTGCAGCCGGGAGATCGTGCTGACCGCGGTCGTGCTGATCTTGCCAAGCGACACGCTGGCCAGGTTGTCCACGTCGATCTTGGTCCCGCCCTTGCCGCGGGCGCGGTTGCCGAACGCGCCGCGGAAGCCGAAACTCGGACGGGAAGAAGCGGTCGGCGTCTTGGTGACCGTGATGTCGGTGCCGACGCCGTAGAGCGAATGCAGGACCTGGCCCTGCGCATTCTTCACGCCAGCGGACAGCGCGGTCACGGTAATGACCAGGCCAATGCCGAGGGCCAGGCCAATTGCGATCATGCTGGCCTGGCGCGCCCGGCGGCGCAGCTCGCGCCCCAGGTAGGTGAAAAACATAAGGGACTCCTTCAGAGCCGGGCCAGGCCTGGCATCCCGGGCCGCAGATTGCGATGCCAGAGCGGCACCGGGCGCAGCCGCCTGCGCCGGTACAGATCCTGGCGACAGCGACTGAATGGATGCTGAAGGCGGACTCTGAAGTTGCCGGGTTCGGTTTTCTGCTGGGGGGTCCGGGGGGTGGCCCCCCGGGTCAGCACCGTTCCCGGCTGGAGAAATGCCCTGAATTCCGGTCAGTGAGCGGCGGCGGGCGCGCGGTGCGGCGGGCGCGCCGGCCCGTGACCGCGCAGCGCGGTCGTGGCCAGCCGGTTCCGCTCCCGCATCGCGGGCAGGTAGGCCGGGCTGCCCTTGCGGACGTACAGCTTCAGCCAGACGTCCGAGGTCCGCCAGGTGTACAGCAGGTGGTAGTGCAGGCCCTTGAGATAGCTGTTGGCCGACGTGGAGAAGTCGATCTGGACGATCCACAGCCGCGAGGCGTGGGCCAGCCGGTTGTGCAGCACGGCCGAGGACACGTTGGTGCCGCCGAGCGTGGCCGTCGGGATCGCCGGCCGGGCGAGCTGGATGTTGGGCAGCCTAACGAGCCCGTAGGGGTAGGCCGAGCCGAAGTCTTCCTCGTTGGGGTTGGTGTAGAACACCTGGTCGCCGGGCCTGGCCACGGCCGCGATGATCTTGTCGGCCTGCCGGATGTCGTCGCCGTGGCCGCCGGGCGAGCGGAAGTAGATCTGCGAGTTCAGCCCGAGGATGGCCACCACGACCAGCGCGGCGGTCCCGCCGATGCGGCCGAGCGCCGCGACGCCGGCCCCGCCCAGCAGCGCCGCCGCCGGGACGCAGAACAGGATGTAGCGGAAGTTGTAGACCGGGGTGACCGCCGAGCCGATGAGCAGGATGGCGGGCGGCAGGATCAGCCAGGGCAGGGTCAGGCCGGGCAGGGTGGTCAGCCACGCGGGCGCGTGGGCGTCCCGCGACTTGTACAGGGTGACCCCGACCCCGGCCACGAACGCGATCACCACGGCCAGCGTCATCATCGGCGGGCCGATGAGCTTGGTCACGCTGATCGCGCCGTTGAAGCCGGGGGCGACCAGCCAGCTGAGCTGGCCGCGCTGGAGCCAGCCCAGCACGATCAGCGGGCTGACCACGATCAGCGCCACGCCGGCCGACACGGTCCAGCGCACCGCCAGCGCCTTGCGCGACTGGCCTTCCTCGGGCCGGAGCATGCGCAGGGCCATGGTCACGGCGTGCGCCGCGACCAGGAGCAGCCCGAAGATGTTCAGGATGCCCAGCACGGCCACGCTGACCCCGTACCCGACCCACCAGCGGCGCTGGTGGCCGTGGCCGGCGCCCAGGGCCCGGACCAGCACGTAGCTGGCCACCGCGGCCATGGCGGTGACCAGGGCGTAGGACCGGGCGTCGGTGCCGTACAGGGTGATGTCGGGCACCAGCGCGAACAGGATGCCCGCCGCCAGGCCGGCCTGCGGCGAGACGATGCGCCGGCCCAGCGCGGCCACGAACGCGGCGGCCAGGGCCATGGCGATGGCCGACGGCAGCCGCAGCGCCAACTCGCCCGAGCCGAACAGCCGGACGACCACCCAGGTCATGAAGTAGTAGGCGCCGTGCACGGCGTCGACGTTCCCGAGCATCCGGATCATGTCGCCGAACGGGCGCTGCACCGCGGCCAGCGTGGCCGCCTCGTCCCGCCAGTAGGACGGCACGGTGATGCCGGCCAGCATCACGAGCAGCGTCACGACCGGCGGCGCCACCCGCATCCACAGCGGGCCAGGATTGTAGTCCCGCAGTTCACCGGCCCGCTTGCCGTCAGCGACAGCACTCGGAGCCCCGGCCGCCCGGCCGATGATAGCCGGGCCACTGGGTGAGCTCATTGCCCGCGTTCCTCCGGATTTCGCATGCGGTCGCCCCGGCCGCTCAGCCTGCCAGCGTCCGTCGTTACTGATCACGTACCCCAGGAGCCGGCGCGTCAGCCGGCTCCTTAGACACTAAGGGACAGATCCCGGTACCCGGGACCGAGCCTAATCAGATTCCGCGCAGTGCGCGAAGGGACTCCCGCAATGACCCCATCGTGGCGAGCACCGCGGACGGCTCATACCCGCAGTGTGCCATGCAGTTGGCGCACCTTGGGTCCCTACCCCTACCATAAGACTCCCAATCGGTCGTCTCGATCAGCTCGCGGTAGGTCTTGGCGTACCCGTCGGCCATCAGGTAACACGGCCGCTGCCAGCCGAGCAGCGAGTACGACGGGATGCCCCACGCGGTACAGGAAAAGTCCTTCTTCCCCTCCAGGAAGTCAAGGAACAGCGGCGAGTGGTTGAGCCGCCAGCGCCGCCGGTTCCCGTGGTCGAACGCCTTGCGGAACAGCTCGCGAGTCTCGGTCACGCCCAGGAAGTGCTCCTGGTCGGGCGCCTTCTCGTAGGCGTAGGCGGGCGAGATCATCATCTCGTCCACCTTCAGGTCGTCGTTCAGGTAGTCGAGCACGTCGATGATGGTCTGCGGGGTGTCGGTGTTGAAGAACGTGGTGTTGGTGGTGACCCGGAAGCCGCGCCGCTGGATCTCCTTGATCGCCGCGACCGCCTCGTCGAACACGCCCTCCTTGCAGACCGACTCGTCGTGCCGCTCCTTCAGGCCGTCGATGTGCACGGTGAAGGCGAAGTACGGGGACGGCTTGAACTTGTCCAGCTTCTTGGGGATCAGCAGCGCGTTCGTGCACAGGAAGACGAACTTCTTGCGCTTGATCAGCTCGGCCACGATCACGTCGATCTGGGGGTGCATGAGCGGCTCGCCGCCCGCGATGGACACCATGGGCGCCCCGCACTCCTCGATCGCCGCGATGGCCTGCTCGACCGGCATGCGCTGCTTGAGCAGGCTGGCGGGCTGCTGGATCTTGCCGCAGCCGGCGCACTTCAGATTGCAGGCGAACAGCGGCTCGAGCTCTACCAGCAGCGGGAACTTCTCCCGCCGCGCCAGCCTCTGGCGCATTAGGTAGCCTCCAATGCGCAGGCTCTGCCGCAACGGCATACTCATGCTGGCCTTACCTCCTTGGGCAGGCTGAATCGGATGGATTCGGTGGTGAGCACGCGCTCCCCCACCTCGACGTGGCCCAGGCCCCCCAGCGCCGCGACGATCTGACTGACCGCCTCAGGCGGTGCCGATGCCCCCGCCGTGATCCCGACCGCCGACGCCCCCGTCAGCCAGCCGAGCTCGATATCCCCCGTGTTATCAATCAGGTATGCGGGTGTTCCTGCCCGCTCCGCAGTCTCCACCAAACGCCGGGAGTTGGACGAATTGGCGGAACCAGCGACCAGTACGACGTCCGACTCGGCGGCGATCGCGCGCACCGCGAGCTGCCGGTTCGTCGTCGCGTAGCAGATGTCGTCGCTGCCCGGGCCGCGGGCGCCGGGGAAGCGCTCGCGCAGGGCGTCGACGATCTCCTGGGCCTCGTCGGCGGCCAGGGTGGTCTGCATGAGGTAGGCGACCTTGTCCGGGTCGGCCGGGTTCAGCGCGTCCACGTCGGCCGCGGTCTCGACCAGGGTCATGGCCCCCGGCGCCTCGCCGAGCGTGCCCTCGACCTCCTCGTGGCCGGCGTGCCCGATGAGCACGACCAGGTAGCCATCGGAGACGAAGCGGCGCGCCTCGACGTGCACCTTGGCCACCAGCGGGCAGGTCGCGTCGATGGTGGCCAGGCCGCGCCGGCCGGCCTCGGCCCGGACGGCGGGCGAGACGCCGTGGGCCGAGAACACCACCGTGGCGCCGTCGGGAACCTCGCTGAGCTCGTCCACGAAGACCGCGCCGCGCTGCTCGAGCCCCGACACCACGTGGGTGTTATGCACGATCTGCTTACGCACGTAGACCGGCGCTTCGCCACCGGCGGGGACACTGGACGCCGGGCCGTCTCCCGGGGGGCTCGGGGGGTCGTCCCCCCGGCTAGCACCACGCCCGGCCCGGCCGGAGGCCGGGCCGGGCGTGTCTTCCAGCGCCCGCTCGACGATCTGGATGGCCCGCTCCACGCCCGCGCAGAACGAGCGCGGCCCGGCCAGCAGCACCCGCCTCGGCCCGCACGCCTCCGCCCACCGGGCGAGCGACGGGCCGGCCAGCCGCAGCGACCGCAGCGCGGCGATGCCGCCCGGCACCGCCCACGGGCTGAGCAGCGGGCGCCGCGGGGTGTCCGAGATCGCCCTGATCACCACCGCGGGCCGCCCGGCCGCGCCGTCCAGCAGCATCGCCGACTCCATGTCCGCCGCGAGCGCGTGCTCGCCGGCCAGCCGCTCGCGCTGGCCGTGGGCGAACAGGTGGTCCACGGTGACGATCTTGCCGGCGTCGGCCCGCAGCCCGGCCCGGCGCAGCTCGCCGGCCAGCAGCGGCGCGGACGGGCAGGCGACCGGCG
>JBOHCO010000342.1:0-3134 GCA_050698895.1 Streptosporangiaceae bacterium | reverse complement strand
GTTATTAACTACTATGTCTATAGACATTATCTGATATAGCAGAGCGAGGTGCGGCGCGAAGATGACAGCCCTGGACCAGGACGAGTCTCCCGCCGCCGTCAGTGCCGCCGAGTTCCGCCAGGCCATGGGCCAGCTCGCCACCGGCGTCACGGTGGTCACCAGCGTGGCGGCCGGCGGCGAGCCGATCGGCACGACGGTTAGCGCGGTGACCGCGCTGTCCCTGGACCCGCCGCTCGTCCTGGTCTGCCTGGTCCGGGACAGCCTCACGCTCCGAGCGCTCCGAGCGCACGGCGCGTTCGCGGTGAACGTGCTGGCCGAGCCGCAGCGGCACCTGTCGGCCAACTTCGCCCGCCGCGGGCTGGCCGCGGCCTGGGAGGGCGTGCGGCACCGGCCAGGGCGCACCGGCAGCCCCCGGCTGGAGGACGTGCTGGCCGCGCTGGAGTGCACCGTCGCCGACAGCCTGCCCGGCGGTGATCACGAGATCATCGTCGGCCGGGTCCAGGCCGTCGAGACCAGCGCCGGCGGGGCCGCCCCGCTGGTGTACTGGCGCGGCGCCTACGGCTCCCTCGGCACGGCCCCGGCCGCGTCCTAGCCGCCATTCACCGGCACGGACTGGATCGCGGCCAGCAATTCGGTCCAGTAGAACGCGGCCATGAAGAACATCAGCGTGTCGCCCTGCTCGAGCATCAGCTTGCGGTACATGACCATCTTGCCGACGTCGTAGCCGCCCAGCATCAGCTGCCAGTCCGCGTAGGAGCCGGCCAGCACGAACGCCGCGCCGTCGGCCGCCTCGGCCCGGTCCAGCACCGCCGCGGACTTGACCGCGCCCTCCTCCAGGTCCAGGGCCAGCGTGTCCCCGTCCCCGCCGGCCGGCATGTCCCGCACGCTCAGCGCCAGCCGGCCGGTCACGAACGGGCGGACCATGCCGATCCAGTCCCAGAAGTCCTGGAGCTTGCTGGCCTTGCGCGCCTCGTCCGGCCAGCCGTTGATGGTGTCCTGGCAGGCCTGCGCCCAGGCCCCGGTCATCAGGCCGGGCACCTCAGCCCCCGGCCAGCGTCGGCTTGACCGAGGACAGCATGCCCGCGAGATCCTCGGGCAGCGACACCCCGACCATGGCCAGCTTGCGGTGCAGCTGGTTCCCGAACAGCTCGGTGACCCGGTCGTCGGACCAGCCCAGCGGCTCGTAGTAGACGTAACTGGACCGGGCCGCGCTCATCGTGAGCAGCGTCCGCAGCGTGTCGTGCAGGTCCCGGACGTAGGCCGGGTCCTCGGTCAGCAGGTCGCGCACGAACCGCATGCCGGCCTGCACGTGCCGGGCCTCGTCCCGGCAGGTGGCGGTGAACCCGGTGTAGAAGCCCGGCAGCACCCGGTAGTCTCGCGCGTAGTTCAGCGTGATCTTCATGACCGACAGCGCCAGCACGCCCTCGATCCAGATCATGTAGGTGGTGGCGTACTTCATCTGCAGGTGCTTGTCGTAGGGGTCCCGGCGCAGGTCGTCGGACAGGTAGGCGAGCAGCCCGAACGGCCCCACGAACGTCTCCTGGATGAACGGCCACGAGCCGTCCAGGATGTCCATGATCCCGTCGCCCTCCAGGCCCACCACCTCGCGGTAAAAGCGGTCGAAGAACACCGTGTGCCGCGCCTCGTCCTCCAGGTGGCTGGTCAGGAACACCTTGTAGTCCTCGGGCACGCCGAACAGCAGCGGGGCCAGTTCCGCCTCCACCTGCCGCTCCCCGTGATGGAAGCCCGAGGCGATGGACAGGAACGAGTTGCGCGAGTCGTCGGTCATCCGCTCGGCCCAGTCGACCCGGTCCTGCGTGAAGTCCAGGTCGTTGACGTTCCAGCGCTGCCGCAGGTACCGGTCGTACAGCGGCCGGTAGGCGGGCAGCCGGGCCGTCGGCACGTGCACGTACTCGATCACGTCGTCAATGTCGGCCCGGCCCAGCCCGCTCAGGTCGTCGGATTCGATCCGAGCCAGTTTCGCATCGCTGACGGTCATCCGGCGCTCCCTCTCGGACCGGCTGCTTTCCAGCGATGCTAGCCCGCGGCGGGCTCGTCTCCTATATCCCGATACGGCCAGACGCACCGTCCGTGACGCAGGTGAGCAGGAAGGCCAGGAACCGGCTCAGCGGCCGGCCGGGTTGCGCAGCGCGGCCGCCGGAGCGTGCGCAACTCGGTCGGCCCGCAGTTCCTGGCCACCCGGCCATGGGCCACCTTCTTGCAGAAGGCATTCCACTGGCGCGGGAACTGGTGCGCCATCCAGCCGTCAGGTGGTACACGAACGCCGTGCCGCACCTTCTGCGGCCCCACTCCGGCGATCTTGTCCTGGCCCGTTCGGAACGCGATGTCCGAGGCCGCGAAGTCGTCCTGGCCCTGGATGTAGTCCTGGAGGCCCTGGGCCGAGCCGTCCGCTAATCCGGGAAAATGCGGCGGCCGGAGTTAAGCCGCGCTAGCTGCCGGCCGCCTCGGCGGTTTCCTGCTGCTCGACCAGCTCGCCCTCGACGGAGATCTGGATCTCCTCGCTGACCACGAACCGGCCGTCCAGCACCATGCTGAAGCTCAGCCCGAAGTCCTTGCGGTTGATCTGGGTGCTGGCACCGTAGGCGATCCGGTGCCCCATCATCGGGTCGTTGAACTCGCCGTACCTGGTGACGCCGAGCGAGACCGGCTGCGTATGGCCCTTGATCGTGAGGTCGCCGGTCAGCGTGTACTTGTCCGGGCCGGCCGGGACCACGCCGGTGCTCTGGAACGTCATCGTCGGGTACTTGTCGACCTCGAGGAAGTTCGAGGAGCGCAGGTCGTTGTCCCGCGCCTCGTGGTTGGTCTGGATGCTGGCCACCGAGATGGTGACCTGCACCGAGGACGATTCCGGATGCTCCGGATCGATGTCGGCGGTGGCGGCGACCTCCGTGAAGTGACCGCGCACGGTCATCATCCCGAGGTGCCGGGCGGAGAAGCCGACTTGCGTGTGGTATGGGTCAAGCTGCCAGTTACCCATGCGAACCTCCGCGACTAGATTTCTATCCGACATAGACGCTACGCCGCCCCCGGCCGGGCTACCCGGCGTCGACGGCGGCGGCGAACGCGGCCAGCGACTCGAACTCCCAGTCCGGGGTGACCGGGGCGGCGGGCTC
>JBOHCO010000341.1:0-2390 GCA_050698895.1 Streptosporangiaceae bacterium | reverse complement strand
CCCCGGGTTGCCATCGTCAGGAGCAGATAACTGTGGCCTCCATCGAAGGCGTCTTTGCCAGGCAGATACTCGACTCGCGCGGGAACCCCACCGTCGAGGTAGAGGTAGTCCTCGACGATGGCAGCCTCGGCCGGGCGGCCGTGCCCAGCGGCGCCTCCACCGGCGTCTTCGAGGCCGTTGAGCTGCGCGACGGCGGCGAGGCCTACGGCGGCAAGGCGGTCACCAGGGCCGTGCAGGGCGTGATCGATGAGATGCAGGACGAGCTGGTCGGCTTCGACGCCGACGACCAGCGCCTCATCGACCAGGAGCTGATCGACCTGGACCGGACCCCGGACAAGTCCCGGCTGGGCGCCAACGCCATCCTCGGCGTCAGCCTGGCGGTGGCCAGGGCCGCGGCCGAGTCCTCGGGCCTGCCGCTGTTCCGCTACGTCGGCGGCCCCAACGCGCACGTGCTGCCGGTGCCGATGATGAACATCCTCAACGGCGGGGCGCACGCCGGCACCAACGTCGACATCCAGGAGTTCATGATCGCGCCGGTGGGCGCGGCCACGTTCAGCGAGGCGGTGCGCTGGGGCGCCGAGACCTACCACGCTCTCCGGGCGGTGCTCAAGCAGCACGGCCTGAACACCGGGGTCGGCGACGAGGGCGGGTTCGCGCCCGACCTGGAGAACAACCAGGCCGCGCTGGACCTCATCGTGGAGGCCATCGGCAAGACCGGCCTGACCCTGGGCCAGGACATGGCCCTGGCCATCGACGCGGCGGCCAGCAGCTTCTACTCCGAGGGCGGCTACGCCTTCGAGGGCGGCAAGAAGACCGCGGCCGAGATGACCAGCGTCTACGCGAGTTGGCTGGACAGCTACCCCATCGTGTCGCTGGAGGACCCGCTGGCCGAGGAGGACTGGGACGGCTGGCGCGAGCTGACCGCCGAGCTGGGCAGCCGGGTGCAGATCGTCGGGGACGACATCTTCGTCACCAACCCGGCCTGGCTGCGCCGGGGCATCGAGGAGAAGACCGCCAACGCCCTGCTGGTCAAGGTCAACCAGATCGGCACGCTGACCGAGACCCTGGACGCGGTGTCCCTGGCCCAGCGCAACGGCTTCTCCTGCATGATGAGCCACCGCTCCGGCGAGACCGAGGACACCACGATCTCCGACCTGGCCGTCGCGGTGAACTGCGGCCAGATGAAGAGCGGCGCGCCGGCCAGGTCCGAGCGGGTAGCCAAGTACAACCAGCTGCTCCGGATCGAGGAGATCCTGGGCGACGCCGCGGCCTATGCGGGCCGGGGCGCGTTCCCGCGCTCGGCGCCCAGCGGGAAATGACCCGGCCGCCGATGCCAGATCCAGCCGGCGACAGCCGGCTCGCCAGCGCCCGGCCCCGGTTCACCAGCCGGGCCGCGGTGCTGGTCGTCGTGGTCTGCGCCATCGCGCTGAGCCTCGCCTACCCGGTCCGGGAGTACCTCGCCCAGCTGCGCCAGATCAGCCAGCTTCAGGCCCAGCAGGCCCAGATCTCGGCCCAGCTGCGGCAGCTCAGGGCCGAGGACCGCAGGCTGTCCAGCCCGGCCTACGTGGAACAGCAGGCCAGGGACCGGCTGCACATGTGCCTGCCCGCCCAGACCTGCTACGTGATCATCGACGGGACCAGGCGCACGGCCAGGGCCACCGCCGGCCACAGCATCGTGACGCCCTGGTACGAGCGGCTGTGGTCGTCGGTGCGCGCCGCCGACCAGACCTCCAGCCGATGACCCCGATGGCCCCGATGGCGATGTCCCAACGCGACGTGGCCGTGGTGGCGCGTCAGCTCGGCCGCCCGCCACGCGGGGTGATGGCCGTCGCCCACCGCTGCCCGTGCGCCCTGCCCGACGTGGTGCAGACCGCGCCGCGGCTGCCCGACGGCACCCCGTTCCCGACCCTGTACTACCTGACCTGCCCGCGGGCCTCCGCGGCTGTCAGCCGGCTGGAGGCGTCCGGGGTCATGCGGGCCATGACCGAGCGGCTGCAGACCGACTCCGGGCTGCGCGACAGCTACCGGTCGGCCCATCAGGACTACGTGGATCGCCGGGCCGCGGCCGGACGGTCCGCGGGCCTGGAGCCGCTCCCGGCCACCGCGGCCAGCGCCGGCGGCATGCCCGACCGCGTCAAGTGCCTGCACGCGCTGATCGCCCACGAGCTCGCCGTGCCCGGCAGCAACCCGCTGGGCCGGGAGGCCATCGAGGCGGCCGGCCCGTGGTGGGCGGCAGGCCCGTGCGTGACCGACGCCGACCTGACCGACGCCGACCTGACCGGCGCCGACCTGGACGCCGGGGCCGACCTGACCGGCGCCGACCTGACCGGCGCCGACCTGACCGGCGCCGGCCTGGACGCCGGGGCCGACGCCGGCCCTGAGCCCAGCGC
>JBOHCO010000340.1:0-3723 GCA_050698895.1 Streptosporangiaceae bacterium | reverse complement strand
GGGGGGAGGGGCCAGATGTGGGCAGTGGTGTATGAGAACGGCATGTCGCTGACCATCGCCAGCGAGCAGACCGCTCGGAGCCTGGCCCAGGCCGAACGCGACCGCGGCCGCATCGTGTCGGTCCGGCGCGTGGACGACGTCGTGACGCATCCGGGCAGTGCGGAAAAGGCCGCCCGCCAGGCCGACGGCTTGCCCGAGCCGGAGCCGATCCGTCCGGCAGCGGAGGTGATCCGTCCGGCGGCGGAGTTCGCCAGTCCCGAACCGATCAGCAGGCCCGAACTGATCAGCCAGCCCGAGCCGGCCTCCACGCCCGAACCGGCACAGGTCGTCGAACCGCTGCAGGCCATGCCGCCAGCACAAGCCGCGGAACCAGCCTCGCCGCCGGAACCGGCCAGCGAAGCCTCGCCCCCTGAATCCACTCGCGAACCCGAGCCAACCCGCACGCCCACGCCTGCGAGACGCCGACTCCCGCTCTATGCCGCCGCCGCCGCCGTCATCGTCGTCGCTGCCGCACTGGCTAATCACTGGGGTGTGCTGCCCAGACTCGGTGCCAGTACCAGCTCCAGCCCGACGCACGTCAGCCGCCCACCCCGTCCTTCCCGTCCCCCGCGGCTGCTGCCTCCATTGGGACAGCCGCCGGTCATGCACTTCGGCAGCGCACTAGTCCAACCAGATCGCCAGTATCTGCCCAACGCCCACGGTCCGCGACGGCTGAGAGCCTCGGTCGGCAGGCCGTCAACCATTGCCCGCAAAGGATGACATTGATGAGGACACGAGCAGCTGCCACGTGGCTAATGGTCGGCGCGATAGGGATTGGCGCATGCGGCTGCGCGGCCAGCCGCCCGGAGCGGCCAGGCTCTCAGCGTGCCCCACGGCCGACCGCCGCGGCAACTGGAATGCAGATGTCGCGAGATATGCCGATGTCCCGGCTTTCCCCAACACGAGGGGTGGTCGAGATCCGCATCGGGCTGGAGGAGCTATTCGGTGAGGATGCGTTCGCGGGCATACGGGTGATCCGAAGCCGGCTGCGCGATGGTGCTGACTTCACGCAAGCGGCGGTCAGCGCCCTGTCGCGCAACTCCGATGACCTGACCATGCTCCTCGGCCGCGTCTACGGCAGCGCGCGGGTGGCGGAATTCGGTCGGCTCTGGGAGTCGCAGGAGGAGGGGCTGGTCGCATATGCCCGCGCGGCCAGTCAGCATGGCCAGGCCGAGAAGGCCGGGAAGGCCGCCGCCCGCCGCCAGCTCATGGCCTTTCCCGGACGGATAGCGCAGAACCTGCGCGCCCTCACCTCAGGGCAGGTCGCCGCGGCAGCGATCCGCTCCCGGCTCAGGACGCACATCGACGACCTCATCAACTTCGCTGACGCTTACGCCACCCGCAACTACGCGTCGGCCTACCGGATCGAGCAGGTGGACTATGACCGCCAGTTCGCCTTCGGCACCCTCATCGCCGCGAGGATCTCGGGCGGTCGGGCCAGGAGACTTCCGGCCGCTTTCAATAGCCCGCTGACACGGCTGCAGTCGACGCTCGGCGAACTGCTCGGAGAACACATGCAGCTCGTCGTCGATGCTATGGGCGCCGCCCTCCGAGGCGGTCCCGAGTTCAGGGCCGACGCCGCGCAGGTGAACGGGAACACCACTCAGCTGGCGAGCGCGTTCGGGGTCTTGTTCGGGCCGCGGAGCGGGGCCGCGTTTGCCCGCGTGTGGGGTGAGCACGTCGACGCGCTGGTCAGCTACTCGGGGGCGGTCGCGACCAAGAACCGGAAAGCCGAGGCTAAGGCCCGGGCGCAGCTACGCGCGTTCGAACACCACCTGAGCAGGTTCCTGAGCACCTCGACCGACGGCCGACTAACGGCACCCGCGCTCGCGGGCGTGCTTCACATGCATGACACTGAGCTCGTCCAGCAGCTCAACGCTTACGCTCGTGGCGACTACGCAGTCGCCTACCGCATTGCGTACGAGGGCTACCTGCACATGTTCGCTGTCGCCCAGGCGCTGTCCGACGCGATCGGTCCGACGATCGCGGCCCGGCTGCCTAAGGGCGGCGCACAGACCGGCGGCGGGGGGATGGCGCGCTACCGATGAACCGCTGGCCGGCCGTACCGCTTGCCGCGGTGGCGCTAGCAGGGCTAGTTATGTCGGGCTGTAGCGAGCCCGGACGCAGCTCAGCGGCAGCGCCATCACCTCGTGGCGCACTCGCGACGGCGGCGCATCGGCCGCCCGGGGTGGCCGGGTTTCATTCCGTTCGCACGTACGATCAGCCGGCCGTTCCGGTGCGGTTGTGGATACCCAAGATCGCCGTGTCCACGCCGCTGGTACGGCTCGGCCGGCTTCCCGACGGAAGCCTGGAAGTTCCCAAGGAATGGGACCGGGCCGGGTGGTACGACGAGGGTCCTCGACCTGGCCAGCCCGGCCCCGCGGTCATCCTCGGCCACGTGGACTCAACGAGCGGCCCGGCGGTCTTCTACCGGCTGATTAAGCTGCGGCCGGGAGACATCGTCCGGGTAGGCCTGGCGAACAGGCGGATACTTTCCTTCCGCGTACAGCGAATCGCTCGCTATCCGAAGGACAAGTTTCCGACCGAGGCGGTTTACTTCCCGACACTCGAGCGCGAGCTGCGCCTCATCACGTGCGGCGGTTCGTTCGACGAGGCTGTCCGGCACTATCGCGACAACGTCGTGGTCTACGCGACGCTGATTACCTAGGAGCTAGACGGCTCGCCGGAGATGGCCGGGTTCGTCACGAGCGGTCGGCTCGCGCTGCCGCCGTCGGAAATCGAAGATGGCCACGCCGCCCAGGCCAAGTAGCAACACCGCGGCGATGAGCCAGGCCACTGACATGCCGGCCTGACCGCTGCGGGGCTGGCCGGCGGACACCTGCGCCCCTGGAGCGGACGGGTGGTAGGGGATCGGCACTCGCACGGTCGCTTCGGCGGTTGCTGTCGTTCCCGGTTCGGCAACCGCCACCCGAAGACGGGTCGTGGTCAGCGCCGGACGAGACGTGGTGTACACGAGCCGGTACTGGTGGACGAGGTCAGCGCCGATCGCGTCGACGGCAGGCATGAGCGAGCGGGCGGATGATGCGGATACGGCCCAGCCTCCGGTTGCGCTGGCCAGCCGGGCCCACGACGGCGCGAGTTCCGCAACGGACGCGACGTACAGGCTGACACCTGCGGCACGAAGCTGCCCGGACACCGCGCTCGTCAATGCTGCTGGCACCGGATCGGTCGTGATGAGCACGACGGCACGCCGCCCCGAAGGCGCTCCGGCCACCTCTCGGACGGCGAGCGTCAGCGCTGACGCATCATCGCGCGGGCCTGAGAACGTCGCACCCGCGAGCGCCTGCACCACCGAGCCGACGTTGCCGGTCAGTGGCTGGACCAGGCGGGCAGGCCTCGCGCCTACCACGGTCGCCTGGGCCCCATTCGGCATCCCGATCATCAGGTCCGCTACGGCGTTCTGCGCATCTTGGAGCTGATCGCCGGGAGGAGCGTCCAGGACCACGCCGATGCGCAGTGCCGACGCCGGAAGCGGATCCACGCGGATGGCTTCCTGCTGTCCGTTCTCCCACAGCCGAAAGGCCTGCGTGTCCAGCGGTCCGTCCCACCCAGGAACCGCGACAATCACACCGTCATGTGAGCTATCGACCGCGACGGTGCCGACTACTCGAACCCCGAGACCCGGCTTATGGCCGGTGGTCGAAGCCGCTGCCGCTGGCGCGG
>JBOHCO010000339.1:0-3906 GCA_050698895.1 Streptosporangiaceae bacterium | reverse complement strand
GTCCCGGCCTGGCCGCCGGTGGAGACGACGTAGTTCAGGCCGGCGCTGGCCAGCTGCGGGATGTTCTCGGTGGCGAAGCTGGCGCCGGGGACGCCGCCCCAGGTCTCGCTGCCGCAGGCCCCGGTGGCGAACGCGAGGGTGATCGCGGGCAGCTTCGGGACGTACTGCGACACGAGGCTGCCGGAGCCGACCACCGGCAGGTCGCTGCCTTCCACCGCCGACTGCATCTGGTCGGTGTTCCAGTTCATGTTGATGGTGACGTCCTTGTACGGGCTGAAGAGCAGGCCGCTCACCGAGCCCGTACCGGACCCTGACCCTGAGCCCGAGCCCGAGCCGCCGGTGCAGGAGCCGTCGGATGTCCACGGCTCTCCCGAGCCGCTTCCGCCGTTGTTGGTCGACGGGTCGTTGCCCTGAGTCCACCAGTTGGCGGTGTAGTTGGTTCCGTTCTCGCTGGCCTGGTTGCCGGCGGTGTAGACAGCGCTGGAACTCCACGCCGCAGCGCATGTGGCGGATGCCTGCGCGGCAGGCCCGGAGGCCAGCGCGAGGACCGAGCCGCCGGCTAAGCCGAGCGCTGAGCCAGCGATGAGAGTTGTGCGCAGAATCCGTGTTCCGACCTGCATGGACCCTCCTGGGGCGAGAGGAGCCGAGGCGATCTGGCGCCTCGCATAGCCGTTAAACCGGTTATGTGTTCACTTTGTATGCGGAGAGGAAGGTCGTCAAGCCTTCTGTAAAGAATCCTTCTAGTTAATCTAGAACTGAACCGCCACGCAAGCCAGCTTCCAGCCGGCCTGCGCCGGGGAGGCGACTAACCAGCCACCCTCCCGGTCGCAGCCGCGGTTAGCATCAGCGGCATTACGTCGCGGACCTGCTGGCATAGCTCATTCAGCGCGTCAGCGTGGCCGGCGACGTGGCCTAGCAGGGCCTGCTGGAAAAGGCCATCGAGCATGGCGTAAGCGGCCGCGGCGCTGAGCCGGATGCCCTGGCCGGCCAGATCGGCGTAGCGGCTGAGCACTCGCCAGATCATCTCCTCCAGCGTCCGGTCGATGAGCGTGACGGCCTCGCGCAAGCCCGGCTCGAACATGCTCTGACACCGCAAGTCGTACCAGAGACTGTGCATCGGTCCCTCGTCGCGAATGGTCTCGGCCAGCTTGGCCGCGAAGGCCCCGACCAGGCCACCGGCCGAGGTGGCGTCCGCGATGACATCGTCGTAGCGGGTGACGCAGCGGGCCTTGTAGTACCGGACGCAGTAGACGATCAGCTCGAGCTTGTCGGCGAAGTAGTAGTGCACGACGCCGTGGCTGAACTCGGAGTTGTTCGCGATCTCGCGCAGGCTAGTGCGGGCGTAGCCGAGCTCACCCAGGGTGCGCAGGGCCGACTCGGCCAGTTCGCTGCGGCGTCTGTCGTGCTTGTCGGCGGGCGCGACCCGCGCCCGGTTGACCCCGGCCATCACCCCTCCTGTGTGCTCCTCCTGCTCAGCCCTGACCCCAACCCTAGGTGATCACCTCCGCGGTCTTGACAGCTGCCCAGGTTTTTCTGGGCGAATGTCAAAGAAAAACTTGACACACGTCAAGGGTTGACGCCTAGGTTGTGCTCAATGCCACAGCCGAACCGAATCGAGGAGAGCGGCGATGACTGATCTCGACCTCACTGGGCGCAAAGCGCTGGTGACCGGAGGCGCGCAAGGCCTCGGCGAAGGAATGGCCCGCGCCCTAGCCGCCGCCGGGGCGGCCGTCGTCATCGCCGACCTGCAGGACGACCCGGGGACGAAGGCGGCCGGATCGCTGGGCGGCACGTTCGTCCACCTCGACACCACCGACGACGCGAACTGGGAGTCCGCGCTGGCCGAGGTGGTCGACCGCCTGGGCGGCCTGGACATCGTCATCAACAACGCCGGGGTCGAGATCACCAGCCTTTTCGTCGACCTGGACCCGGCCGCGACGCGCAAGCAACTCGAGGTCAACCTCCTGGGCACCGCGCTCGGCATCAAGCACGCCTTCCGGGTCATGCGGCCCGGCGGTTCGGCGGGCGCCGGCGGGACAGTCATCAACGTCGCGTCGGTGGCCGCCACTATTGCCTTCCCCGGCATCGCGATCTACTCCGCGACCAAGTCCGGCGTCGACCGGCTCACCCGCGTAGCCGCGATGGAGTCGGGCAAGCTCGGTTACGGGGTCCGCGTCAACTGCATCTATCCGGGGCTGGTGCCCACGGCCATGGGCGCTGGGCTGGCCAATGACGTGGCCGAGATAGGGCTGTTCGGCTCTCCCGAGGAAGCGGTAGGGGCCGTGATCGAGCTCACTCCCTCGGGCCGGCTGGGCACGGTCGAGGACATGGCTGACGCGGTCGTGTTCCTCGCCTCGGACGCCTCACGATTTGTCAACGGCGTCGGCCTTCCGGTCGACGGCGGAATGGGGATGTGAACATGTCAGCCAAGCCCGTCATCGTCTACGGGGCCTCCGGCTACACGGGCCGCCTGGTCTGCGAGTACCTGCGTGAGTACAACGTTCCCTTCGTGGCCGCAGGCCGGGACGAGACCCGGCTCAAGTCCTCGATGGAGTCGCACGTGGCCGGCATCGAGACCGCCGACTACGAGGTCGTCCAAGCAGGCCACGATCCGGGCGCGCTGCAGGACCTGTTCGCCGGCGCGTCGGTGGTCTGCAACACCGTCGGGCCGTTCCGCACGCTCGGACCGGAGGTGGTGGAGGCCTGCCTGGCTACGGGCACTCACTATCTCGATACCAGTGGCGAGCAGGACTGGCTGGTCACCTGCGATGAAAGGTACGGCGCTGACTTCGCCGCCGCCGGCCTCCTGCTCGCTCCCGGCGTCGCCCAGATGTACACGACCGGCGAGATCGCGGCCGAGTTGTGCCTGGAGTCCGCCGGTCTCGACACGCTCGACATCGCGGTCTTCTGGGGAGGCAGCCCGACGGTCGCATCGACCTTGACGATCCTGGTCAATGCGGCCCTGGCCGGTGCTTACTACCTGGAGCAGAACCAGTATCAGCCGTGGGATCCGGACGCCGGGCTCTACCAGCTGGCGATCCCCGGACAGCACGAACTTGCCCTGGCGCTGCCGTGGGGAGGCACCTCACATCCCGTCTGGTATCGCCGGGATCCGCGCGTGGCGAACGTCAGGGCACTCGGCGGCGTCTTCAACAAACCGCTCATGCAGGGCGTACCGCAGATCGTCGCCGCAGCCGTCGAGGCCACCAAGGACATGGAGCCCGAGGAGCAGTACGCGGCCCTGGTCGCGACCGCATCTCAGGTCATGAGCCAGATGCCGCCCAGGGAGAACCCACGGCTGAACAAGTCGCTGGACTCAGTCCACGCCTCGGGTCCGCTGGGCCGCGCCCACTGCGTGATCCATGGCAACCAGAACTACAAGCAGACCGGGGCTTTGCAGGCCTACGGGGCCTACGCGCTGCTCCAGCAGCCACCCAGGCGCGCGGGATTCGCGTCGGGCTGCCAGGCATTCGGCCACCGGGAGCTGCTGGGGGTGCTGCGCGGCTTCGGCCTGGTCTCTCAGCCAGTTCTCACCCGCGAGAGCTGATCACCAGTGCGGCTCGTTGATTACCTGGACAAGGGCGCGTCCCTCGATCCGGATGCGCCCTGCCTGACCACCGACGAGGAGGTCCGCACATATGCCGAGGTGCGGGAGCTCTGCTCTCGCATCGCGGCGGCCCTGGCCGGGCAGGGCGTGGGCCCCGGCGACAAGGTCGCGATCCTGTCCGCCAACGACCCGGTCGCCTTCGCTACGGTGTTCGCAATCAGCCGGCTGGGCGCGGTCTGGTGCCCGATCAACCCGCGCAACGTAGCAGCTGAGAACCGGGAACTCCTGGAGCTCTTCGAGTGCCGGGCCCTGGTGTTCCAGGCGAAGTTCGCCGGGCTCGTCGACCAGATTCGCGGCGA
>JBOHCO010000338.1:0-3733 GCA_050698895.1 Streptosporangiaceae bacterium | reverse complement strand
CCGGGCTTATTCTTCAGACTGTGAGCGGGATGGATCAGGCCCCGTCGGGCACGATTACGCTGCTATTCACTGACGTCGAGGGCTCCACCAGGCTGTGGGAAGACGAGCCGAAGGCGATGACCACCGCGCTGCGGCGCCACGATGAGATCATCCGTGCCGTCATCGAGGGCCAGAGCGGGTACGTGTTCAAGACGGTGGGTGACGCTTTCTGCGCCGCCTTCGCCACCCCCCAGGCCGCGCTGAGCGCCACGCTGGCCGCGCAGCAGCAGCTGGTGTCCGAGAGCTGGCCGACCGGGCGGCCCATCCGGGTGCGGATGGCCCTGCACACCGGGGTGTGCGAGGAACGCGACAACGACTACTTCGGCCCGGCCGTCAACCGGACCGCCCGGCTGGAGGCCATCGCGCACGGCGGTCAGGTGGTGGTGTCCGGCACCACCGCCGACCTCCTGTCCGGCTCGCTGCCCGACGGCATCAAGCTGCGGGACCTGGGCCAGCACCGGCTGAAGGACCTGGGCCGCCCCGAGCAGATCTTCCAGCTCGAGGCCGAGACGCTGCCGTCGGGCTTCCCGCCGCTGGTCTCGCTCGACAACCCCGAGCTGCCCAACAACCTGCCCAGCCTGCTGAGCGCGTTCGTCGGCCGGGAACCCGAGCTGAACGAGATCGGCCAGCTCCTCACGTCCTCCCGGCTGCTCACGCTCACCGGGGCGGGCGGCTGCGGCAAGACGCGCCTGGCCCTGCACGCGGCCGCCGAGCTGCTGGAGGGCACCGCGGAAGGCGTCTGGTTCGTGGATCTGGCCCCGGTCACCGACGCCGGGCAGGTGCGGGCCGCCGTCGCGGGCGTCCTCGGCGTGCCGGGCCAGGGCGGTCAGCCGCTGCCGGAGGCGCTCATGGCCGCGCTGCGCGGGCAGGCCGCGCTCCTGCTCCTCGACAACTGCGAGCACGTCATCGACGAGGCGGCCGCGTTCTGCTCCCAGGTCGTCCGCAACTGCCCGCGGGTGCGCATCCTGGCCACCTCCAGGGAGCCGCTCGGCGTCGATGGCGAGCGGGTGTACCGGGTCGCGTCCCTGTCGCTGCCGCCGCCGGAGGCGGAGAGCGCGGAGGACCTGGCCGCCTCGGACGCGGTGCGGCTGTTCGCGGAACGAGCCCGCGCCCAGGACCCCGGCTTCGCCCTCGACGACACGGTGGCACCGCTGGTCGCGTCGGTCTGCCGCCGGCTGGACGGCATACCGCTGGCGCTCGAGCTGGCCGCCGCCCGGCTGTCCTCCATGTCGCTGACCCAGCTGAGCGACCGCCTGGACCAGCGCTTCCGGCTGCTCACCGGCGGCAGCCGCAACGTTATGCCCCGGCAGCAGACCCTGCAGGCCACGGTGGACTGGTCGTTCAGCCTGCTCAGCGAGCCCGGGCGGGAGACACTGCGGCGGCTGGCGGTCTTCGCTGGCGGGTTCGAGCTGGAGGCCGCCGAGGCGGTCTGCGCGACCGAGCAGGTCGACGCCTTCGGGGTCATGGACCTGGTCAGCTCGCTGGTCGACAAGAGCCTGGTGGTGGCCGACCGCACGCCAGCGTCGGTGCGCTACCGGATGCTGGAGACGATCAGGCAGTACTGCGCCCAGGAACTGCTGCGGGCCGGCGGTGAGGCCGAGGTGCTCCGGGTCAGGGACGCGCACGCCGCCTACTACGTCCAGCTCGCGCAGGAGGCGACGCTGGCCCTGGCCGGCCCCCGGCAGGGCCAGTGGCTGCGGCGGCTGGACACCGAATGGGAGAACTACCGCGCCGCCGCGGCCCACCTGGAGGCCGAGGGGCGCCAGGCGGACGTCCTGCGACTCGGCGTCGGGCTGGAGCGGTTCGCCCTCAGCCGCGGCCACACCGAGGTGGTCGCCTGGCTGCGCCGGGCCCTCGGCCAGGCGCCGGCCGAGCCCGACGGGCTGACCGCCGAGGCGATGCTGATCGCCTCCATGCTGATCCAGATGCTCCTGATCAAGGATCTCGAGGCCCGGTCGGCCGCTCGGGACTACACGGAGCGGGGGCTGGCCATGGCGCGTGCGGTGGATGACCAGCGGCTGACCGGCGCCGCGCTCCGCCTCATGGCCGGCCTGGCCTACCTCGAGCACGACCTGGCCCGGGTACGCCAGCTGGGCGAGGAGAGCGTCGCGATCGCCCGCCGCACCGGCGACAATCACCAGCTCGGAATGGCGCTGACCGCGCTCGCCTTCGCCCTCTCGCGCGAGGACGAGCGCCGCGTCCGGCTGGAGGCCCTGGGCTGCCTCCGCGAGGCCGGTGACTACCTGCTGACTGTCGCGGCCCTGCACAACCTGTACGGCGTGGGCCTGCACGCCGGTCGGCTGGACGAGGCCCGGGCCTACCTCGAGGAGGCGATCACGCTCGCCGAGGAACTCGGCGCCAACCTGCTGCTGTACTTCCTGCGCGGCGAGCTGTCCATCGTGCTGCTCATCGAGGGGCGGCACGCCGAGGCCGCGCCCCTGGTGCGCCGCAACCTGCTGGTGGCGCGCCGGGTCGGCGGGGGCGTGGACGTCGCCATGGTGATCTTCGCCGCGGCATGCTGTGCCGCCTGGCTGGGCCAGCACCAGGCCGCGGCCCGCCTGCACGGCGCCGCTGACGCCGACATCCGGACCGCGCTGGCCGACGGCAGCATCGGCTGGACGGACCTCGAGCAGGAGCTGCGGGAGGAGGAGCAGGCCCGCCTCCGGCAGCAGATGGGCGATGAGACGTTCGATGACGCCTACCGCCTCGGCGGCGACCTGTCCCGCCTGCAGGCGGTGGAACTGGCGCTGGCCAGCCCGGCTGATCACACCGGCTGATCACACCCCGGCAACAGCCGGGATCGGCCGGGCCAACATCGGCTAGAGTGCCAGTCGATAACGCGGGCCTGATGGCGTTCTGGGGCATTGTCGCCCCGGCGAAGACGCCGCCGCACCTGAGGAGGCGCCTCATGTTCGAGACGGTTGTGGTGGGTGCGGACGGGTCCGCGAGCGCGGCCGAGGCGGCCCGCCAGGCGATCGAGCTGGTCAAGCTGACCGGCGGGCGGCTGCACATCGTCTCGGCGTACCAGTCGCAGCAGATCAAGCTGTCCGGGGGAGATGAGTTCGCTCGGTCGCTGGACTCCGGTGAGCTGGCCGACTCGGTGCTGGCCGACATCTCCTCGCGGGCCAGGAGCGCCGGCGTCGAGGTGCAGGTTCACGGCAAGGCGAGCGACCCGGCGAATGCGATCTGCGAGGTCGCGGCCGAGGTGGACGCCGACCTCATCATCGTCGGCAACAAGGGCATGAAGGGCGTGCGCCGGGTGCTCGGCAGCGTCCCGAACTCGGTGGCCCACCAGGCCCCCTGCTCGGTCCTGATCGTCGCCACGACCTGAGCCCCCCGTCGGCGCGCCTGGCGCGCCGAGCTGGTCAGGAGCGCAGGCCGTAGCCGAGGTGCACGACACCGCCGCGGAAGCGGCGCTCGGCCAGCAGCTCGAGCCGGGCCCGGAGGCCGCCGGGCAGGGCGCCCTTCCCGCCGCCGACGATGATCGGGCAGATGAACAGGTGGCACTCGTCGACCAGGCCCGCGGCCATCGCCTGGCCGGCCAGCTCGACGCCGCCGACCGAGATGTCGCGGGCCGAGGACTCCTTGAGCCGCCTGATCGCCGCCGGGTCGAAGTCGCGCTCGATCCGCGTCCGCGCGCTCGACGGCGCCTCGAGCGTCCGGGAGTACACCACCTTCTCGGCGGCTCGCCAGA
>JBOHCO010000337.1:0-3857 GCA_050698895.1 Streptosporangiaceae bacterium | reverse complement strand
GGCATCACCTGGGGAGAGTCAGGTACGGCGGGCGAGCTGGGCGTACTGGGCGCCGGTCAGGCCGTAGGTCCAGGCCGCGGCGGCGACGGGGTCGTCGATGTCGGCCGGGACGGTGAGCCCGTACTGGCGATGACGTCCGTCGGGCTCGGGCGAGCCGTTGACGGCGAGCAGGAAGCGCGCCGGGCGGCCGCCGGCGGCGGCGGGCAGGTCGTAGAGGCGGAGGCGGGAACCGGGGTTGCCGGGGTCGGGGCGGGCCGCGACCGGGCTGAGGCGGGCCTGGTCGAGGTAGGCGTCCCACCCGATGCGCTCGATGGCCGTGCGCCGGACCTCGATGTTCGGCTCGCGGTGGATGGCCTCGACGGTCGGGCCGGTCACCACCCAGGCCGGCACGGGGGTGCCGTGCAGGACGTGCCGCCAGTAGCCGTCGGCGAAGGCGATGGCCGGCCCGTCGTCGCGGTGCAGCCGGAGCTGGCCGTGCTCGCTCGCGGGCGCCGGCTCGGTGTGCAGCGCGGCCGGCCGCCCGGCCATCACGCAGCGGTGCTGGCCGGGCCACCACCAGCCCGTCGACCGGGCCAGCGCCCCCCACAGGTCCAGCTCCCCGGCATCGGCCGGGCGGCCGGGGACCAGGCCGGCCCGCCGCCAGGCGTCGTGCCGGGCGATCCACCAGGCGTCCTGCTGGCCGTACCAGGTCAGCCCCAGCGCGCCGCGCTGGAGGCCGGGCAGGGATATCCGCAACGGGGCGCAGATCGCATCCCGCAGCGTCCCCGCCAGTGAATCGTGCACGGCGGCGTCCAGGATCTCGCCCGGGCTCGGGGGGCGCGGAAGGCTGAAGTCAGTCCGCCGCCAGACCGCCTGCTGCGCCTGGCCGATCCGGTCGTCCAGGCGGCCGCGCAGGTCCGACAGCAGCGAGGCCAGCCGGGCCGCGGTCGGCCAGTCCCGCCCGGTGGCCGGCGCCCGCCTGCCGCCCAGCCGTCCCGGCCGGAACCCTGGGCGGGATGCCCCGGTCCGCAGCGCGGCGGCCGGGGAGGGGACCCACTCGAAGGCCGGCTTCGGCTGCCCCAGCAGCCGGTACAGCTCGGTGACGACCGCCTCGGCGGTCGCGGTGTCGGCAGGCTGAGTGGACAGTCCCGCGCGAAGCCAGTCGTCGCGCACGACGACAGCCAGCTCACGACAGTCAGCAGAAGGGGGAGAGAAACGTGTGGCTCGCGGCACGGCGCTCACCCGTGGGTGGCGGTGGCCGCCTTTCTCTTCAGCACGGTAACGATGGTGACAGACGCCGCGGTGCCGCGCAAGGCGGGCGCACGGCCGCTTAGCGGCCTGGCCGGGGGTCGAAGGCGTTGTGCTGGACGTTGTGGTCGCCCATCTGAACGCCCTGCGAGTTGGTCACGGTGACGTTGTACTTGCCCGCCCGCGACCCGCCCGCGTCGACCAGGCGCAGCAGCGCCTTCGCCGCCGCTACCAGCTCGGCGTCGCTGGCCGCGTCCGCCTCGGTCAGCTCCTCGGCCAGCGGATCGTGCCAGGTCTTCGGTGCCGTCCCGTACCGCTTGAGCACCACCTCCCCGTCCGGCCACCCGGCGAGCCGCCGGCGGACCAGCGCCTTGAGGCCGTTGTAGGCGTCCAGCACCGCCGCCGATGCGGTGTCCTTCACGCCCAGCGCCGCGCCCGCCGCGAGCGCGGTCAGGATCAGCGTGATCGGGTCCATGCCACCCCCAGTACCGGAACCAGCTCCCATGGTGGCACGCTGGCGGGCGGCACAAGCCGTCCAAGTACGGGATCTCAGGCGTCCTGATCAGGCTGGAAGGTGAAGCATGGCGACACTGTTCACCCGCATCATCAACGGCGAGCTGCCCGGCCGGTTCGTCTACGCCGACGAGCTGGTCGTGGCGTTCCTGACCATCTCGCCGCTGACGCCGGGGCACACCCTGGTGGTCAGCCGCGAGGAGGTCGACCAGTGGACCGATGCCGGCCAGCCGCTGCTGCACCACTGCCTGGACATCGCCGGGCGCATCGGCAACGCGGCCAAGCAGGCGTTCGACGCCCCGCGGGCCGGACTGGTCATCGCCGGCCTGGAGATACCCCACCTGCACGTGCACGTGTTCCCGGTCTGGTCGCTGGAGGACTTCGACTTCAGCCGGGCCCGGCCCGCCAGCGACGAAGAGCTTGACCAGGCCGCGGCCCGGCTCCAGGCGGCGATGCCGCCGGCCTGATTCCAGTTATGGAACGTGAATTCGACATTGTTTCCCCTGTGGTTGATGATACGAACATGTTATCGTGGACCGAGTGACTGCTCAGCCGGTGCTGGCGCTCGTGCCGCGGGGGATCCTGATCGACGCCGAGCGGATCAGCCCGGCCTGGCCGCAGGCCGCGGTGCGCTGCGACGGGGACCAGTGGCAGCTGGTGACCATCGTGGCCTGGTGCCGCTACCGGCGCGGCTGGGCCGTGCTCATCCGCTGGCCCGACGGCCATGAGGACTGGCGACACTACGACGCTCGGCACCTGATCCGGTCGCACGAGCACCTCGGCAGCTGGGGCTGACCAGTGACTTCAGGCCAGGCCGGGGTCGGCCGCCGCGTAGCGGGCGATGAAGTGGCCGTAGCGCTCGGCGATCTGGTCCTCGGTGGTGGGCCGGTCCTGCCGGGCGGCCAGGAAGCTGGCCAGCGGCTCGTTCCAGATGCTCCGCCCGATCGCGAACCCGGCGAAGCCCGGCAGCGGCGCGGCGATGTCGAGCCAGTGATCCAGGTGGCGCCGCGGCGCGTTGCGCCCGAGCACGATGCACTGGCTGCCCGGCGACACCGACCGGACGGTGTCCAGCACCAGCTGCGCGCCCGCGGTGGTCTCGTACCCCTCCAGCTTCCAGACGTCCGGGCGTACCCCCGCGGCGGCCAGCCCGGCGATGACCTGGGCGGTCAGGCCCGGCCTGGCCTCCTCGTCATAGAGCGCCTGGTCCTCGTGGGCGGCCAGCTGCTCGCGGGTGGGCGGCACCAGCAGCTCCAGCAGCCAGCGGCGCTGGTGCGCGGTGACCCAGTCGTGCAGCCGGCGCAGGGTACGGGTCTGGGCGTGCTGGAGCTCGCCCGGGTCGGCCGGATTAAAGCGGACCAGCACCTTGACCCAGTCTGGGTCGAAGGCTTCGATGTGTTCGCTGAATTGATCGCCGTACTCGAAAGCCAGCCGGTTACCTCCGCTCACCTCCACCGGCATGGCGAGCTCGAAGCCGGCCGGCCGGGCCTGGCGGGCGACGTCGGCCCCGAGCTGCTCGTCGACCAGGACGCCCAGGCGGCTGCCGGGCGGCTGCGTCCCGGCCAGGCGCCGGGCGGCGGTGAAGATCAGCGACTTGGCATCGCGCATCCGGTCCCGCTGCTCCGCGCTGGGCGTCCCGGCCACGTTGAACAGGGTGCGCTGGAAGGAATCACGCTGGTCCATCGCGAGGATGAACAGCGGCCCGGCCGCGCTGGGTTCGGACATCCGGCCTGCCTAATGAGTGTTAGCGGGTTGGCCATACGGCAGACTCGCTAGCTGGTGGCCGCCGGCGGGTGAGCACCTCTGCTAACCGGGCTTCGAGCCCTTGGCTAAGATCGTGCCCCCGCCGGTGACCGGGAGAGCTGATCGCTGCTGGGATGTCGTGCCCGCCTTGGCGTGAGCACTGTTTCATTAGTTCGCTGATTGTTCTCCCGCTGGCTGCTGACGGAATTCGATGTCCAGGGCGGGAGACTTGATGCGGCTTTTCGTAGGGGATGACTGGGCTGAGGACCATGTGCGCCGTGAGGCGCTGTAATTCGTGCGGAGGTGAGAGACCTTCGCCTGCGGCCTGTCGCAGCAGGTCGCTGTAGCTGAGGGCAGCCTGATCCGGGTGGTGCCGG
>JBOHCO010000336.1:0-4156 GCA_050698895.1 Streptosporangiaceae bacterium | reverse complement strand
GGTGGACGCGCAGATGGCCAACCTGCCCACGGGGAGCGGATCATGACGAGCGCAGCTCCGGCCCCGGCCGGGCAGCACCAGCCAGAGCTGGCCGGCCAGACCGTCGTGGTCATCGGCGGCAGCTCCGGCATGGGGCTGGAGACCGCGCGGCGGGCCAGGGCCGAGGCGCCGAGGTCATCCTGGCCGCCCGCAACCCCGGCCGGCTCCGGGATGCAGCCAAGGAACTGGGCGCGCGGTACAGCTCGGCCTTCGACGCCGGCGACCCGGCGGCCGTGGCGCAGTTCTTCCGGGACCTGCCGGGGCCGATCGACCACGTGATGCTCACGGCGGGCGGCCCGCACTACGCGCCGCTGCTGGAGATGGACGCCGACGCCGTGCGCCAGGGGCTCAGCCAGCACATCGTGGAGGCGCTGGAGGTGGCGCGCAACGCCGTCCCGAGGATGCGGCCCGGCGGCACCCTGATCTTCATGAGCGGGACCGGCGGCCGGCGAGTCGGGCACGGGCTCGGGATCGCGTCGGCGGCCACGGCGGCGACGGGGCCGTTCGCGGCCGCCCTGGCGCTGGAGGTCGCGCCGGTGCGCGTCAACCTCATCGCGCCCGGCTTCGTGGACACCCCGCTGTCGGCCACGGTGCTCGGCGACCAACTCGAGGCGCGCCGCGAGGAACTGCGCCGGACGCTGCCGATTTGCCGGGTGGTCGGGCCGGCCGACATAGCGGCGCTGGCCGTCCACATCATGAGCAACACGGCGGTGGACGGCGCGACCTTCGACATCGACGGCGGGGCCCAGTTCGTCTGGTGAGGCAGCAGTTCGTCTGGTGACGCAGCAGTTCGTCTGGTGAGGCACCGGGCTGCTGCCCGGCTCTGGCTGCCGCCTCGCCACCGGCAGTCAGCTCAGGGCAGCAGGAGCTCAGTTCGGTAGCGCGGGGACAGCTGCTCGGCCTTCGCCATGCGCGCGGCCAGGGCGACGGCGTCCAGGCCGGGCGGCGGCGCGGTGCGGCTCGCGACCCGGTCGCCGACGGCGGCGAAGAACTCTTCCTGGCCGGGCGGGGCGCACACGCACAGGAGGCGGGCCGGCTCGGCGGCGATGTTGCGGAACTGGTGCGGGGCGTTGGCCGGCACGCTGATCGTCGTCCCCGCGCTGGCGGTCCGGGTAGCCCCGCGGAAGGTGACGTCGAGCTGGCCTTCCAGGAGGATGAACGTCTCCTCGAAGTCGTGGCGGTGCGGGGGCGGCCCGCCGCCGGGCGGGACGTACATGTCGATGAGGGTGAAGCGGCCGCCCGTGTCCTCGCCGGTCAGCAGGATCGTGTAGGTGTCGCCGACCACCGACAGGTGGGTCAGGGCCGGATCGTCCGGGTCGGCGACCGTCAGCGCGCGACGGAGGTCGTCCGGGGGAATCGGGTCACTGGTACTCATCGGGCTGCCTCCTTCTGATGCCGAACTTAATGCGGAATCTTTCGTCCGCTTCAGGCGAGTGTACCGGCCGGGGTGGTGCGCTGTATGGTCCGTAGCGGAATCTTTCGTCCGGTACGGGAGGGCGGATGACCGAGGAACACGCGGCGTCCGGCATCGCCGCAACGGCCCGCGGTGGTCTGGCCCGCAGCGGTCCGGCCCGTGGTCTGGCCCGTGGTCCGGCCCGGCGTCCGCGGCGGGACTCGGAGGCCAACCGCGAGCGCCTGCTGGCCGCGGCCGCCGCCGTGATGCTGCGCGACGGCCGTCACGTGCCGCTGGCCGCCATCGCCGCCGAGGCCGGCGTGGGCGTCGGGACGCTGTACCGCAACTACGCCGACCGCGATGCCCTGCTCCAGGCCCTGGAGTACCGCGCCTACGGCCTGCTCATCCAGATCCTCGACGACGTCAGCCGTCGTGACCGGCCCGGACTCGAGTCGGTGCGGGAGTTCCTGGCCCGCACACTGGACATCGCCGGCCAGCTGATCCTGCCGCTGCACGGCGCGCCGCCGCTGATGACCGCCGAGGCTCAGGCGGCCCGGCGGGAGATTAGCACCCGGCTGGACGCCTTCCTGGACCGCGGCCGCGCCGACGGCACCATCACGGCCGCGTTCAACGCGACCGACGTCATCGTGTTCAGCGCCCTGATCACCCAGCCGCTGGCGCATGGCCCGGACTGGCCCCGGCTGGCCAGCCGCCAGATCGCGATCTTCGCCGCCGGGCTGGCTAGCGGCGGCCCGGGCGGCATCCCCGGGCCGCCGGTCACCACCCAGGACATCGAGACCGCCTTCGGCCGGGCCCGCGGGTAGCCATCGGCAAGCCCGAATGGCTCGCGAGGGCGATCAAGATCCATTTTGGCGGTGTGGCATGGCAAGATGCCACGCATGTCCTTGCCCACCCCGACACTGCGGACCGCTCGCCTGCGGTTGCGCCCGTTCACCAGCGCGGACGCGGATGCCCTCTTCGCGCTGCACAGCAGCGCCTACGTGCTGCGCTACTGGGATTCGCCGCCCTGGAGCGAACGTGCGCGGGCCGAGCGCTTTATCGCGACTTGCGGGCGCATGGCGGAGGAAGGCAGCGGGGCGCGGCTGGCCATGGACCGTGTCTCCGACCAGGCGTTCATCGGATGGTGCGGTCTGACCCGGTGGAACCCTGACTACCGCAGCGCGTCGATGGGCTACTGCCTTAACGATGCGGCGTGGGGTCACGGCTACGCGACCGAGGCCGGGCGCGCCTTGCTGCAGTGGGCATTTGACTCGCTGGACCTGAATCGAGTCCAGGCCGAGACCGACACGCGCAACGTGGCTTCTGCCCGCGTCCTGGAAAAGCTCGGATTCTTGCGTGAAGGGACGTTGAGGGAAGACTGCGTCGTGAACGGCGAGGTGTCGGACTCGTGGGTATACGGGCTGATCAGGCGTGAATGGCGGCCGTCGTCCGAGCCAAATCCCGATCGCTAGATCCTTTCCACCAGCGAGCTAAACCCAGGAAGAAAGACAGGGCAGCGATGACCCACCCGCTCAGCGCGGAGGAGAAGGCCCGGGGCGAGGCGAACTTCGCCCCCATGGTCGCCGAGATGCTCGTCGCTCGCGGACGGTTCAGGGTGAGCGCCGACACACCGGACCAGGTCGACCTGTTCCAGGGGGTCGCGCGCCGCGTGGGCGACATGCTCCAGCGGCCGGTGGTCAGCTATGCCAACGGCCGGGAGATCGTGATCACTTTCGGCCAGCAGGACGCCCCGGCGGTGGCGTCAGGTTCGCCCGGATGGGGCCTTCCCGGCGGGCGCTGATCGCCGCGACTGGTGAGCGCCGGATCTCGAGTCCCCGGCGGTTCTGACGCGGTCAGGCCTGGCCATCTGCCGGCGGCCGAGGGTCGAAGCGGCTGAGCAGGTTCCTGGCGGTCGTGGCCGCGTGCGCGGCCGCCTGCCGGGCGGCGAAGCTGGTGATGCTGGGCGGGGGACTGGCCCGGCGCCCTCGGGTGTCAGCGGCCTCCTCGGTGACCGGCACGCCGACCGGGATGTCTACCCGGAAGTCGCCGTCGCCGGTGGTGATGTCGCGCAGTTCCTGCCGCTGCACGGGCTTGGTACCCAGGTAGCAGGTCAGCCGCAGGATGATGCCCAGCTCCGCGTCGATGACCGCGACGGCGGCCGGGAACAGCAGCGGACCGCGTCCGGTCGGCCCGGTGGCGACGCTGAGGCGGTAGCCGGGACGGCCGTCGAGGGTGACGCGCGTCCCCCCGGCCAGCCGCAGTTCCAGCAGCCAGGACGGGTCAGCGAGACGGGCCACGTCGCGGGGAACCGGCTTGGGCGGCCCCGTCGTGATCTTGTCAGCGTAGACCTGCCACAGGCGCTGCCCGTCGCAGGCGAGGCTTACCGGGCCGCGCCTGGGCTGGTAGGCATGATCGATCTGATACCGGCCGGGCCCAGCCAGGCGCACAGCAGAGATCAGGTGGCTCGCGGCGGGCAGATCGCTGACGGCGTCCATGAGCAAGCCCAGGCCGCCGAAGCCGGCGCGCCGTGCCCCGGCCGGGACCTGCGAGGCCATGGCGGCCAAGTCCAGCCATTGAGGCTCCGTCGCGGCGAGCCGGTCCCGGCCGCCCGCGTGCAGCAGGGCGAGCAGGTCCGCGCTCGGCGCCGGCCCCGACGGCGCGCCATCCGGGGTCAGCTCGGGCGCCGGATCGGCGTCCGGGATCGCCTCGACGACGGTCCAGCCG
>JBOHCO010000335.1:0-1599 GCA_050698895.1 Streptosporangiaceae bacterium | reverse complement strand
GCATCCGGCCGCTGTGGTCGTCGATGCCGCGGGTCGCCGGGCCGGCGTACACGGTGCGCTGCCCGCCGGGTGACAACCTGATGCTGCACGCGGCCATCTACCGGGCCGAGCCGGGCTCGGTCATCGTGGTCGAGTCGGGTGACGTGGATTACGCCGTGGCCGGGGGCAATGTCTGTGCCGTGGCCCAGCGCCGGGGGATCGAGGCGTTCGTGATCGACGGGGTGATCCGTGACCTGGGCGAGGTGCGTGACCTGGGCTTTCCGGTCTTCGCCCGCGGCGTCATCCCGTTCCCCGGGGTCAAGGCGGCGGTCCAGCCGCTCAACGGCCAGGTCTGGTGCGGCGGCGTCAGCGTCAGCGGGGGCGACATGGTGGTGGCCGACGAAGAGGGCATCGTGGTCACGCCGGCCGGCCGGGAAGAGCAGGTGCTGCTCGACGCCCAGGCCCGGCAGGCCGCCGAGGCCCGGGAGTCACTCGACGCCTGGGAGCAGGCCCACCGCGCCCGCGTCGACCAGATCCTGCACGACAACGGCTTCGAGGACCAGGCGCGGTAGATGCGGCGGATCACGGTGGCCGAACGGCGGGCCCGGCTCGGCCTGCGGCACCGGCTGGCGGCCGCGGCCCGGGCCGACGGGAGCAGCCCCGACGGCCCGGCCGAGGTGGCCCGCTCGCTGGTGGCGGTGCACAGCACGGACCCTTCCTCGGCCTACCTGGGCCTGCTGACCCGCCTGGACGGGGGCGACATCCCGGCGATCGGGCGGGCGCTCTACGAGAACCGGAGCCTGATCCGGCTGCTGGGCATGCGCCGCACGGTCTTCGTCACCGCGCTGGACGTCGCCCCGGTGATCCAGGCCGCGTGCTCGATGGCGGTCGCGGCTCGCGAGCGGCGCAAGCTCGTGAGCTGGCTGGCCGAGGCCGAGGTGGCGCCGGACGTGGACGGCTGGCTGGCGGATGTGGAGCAGGCGGCGCTGACCGCCCTGACCAAGCGCGGTGAGGCGACGGCCGGCGAACTGGCCGAGGACGACGAGCGGCTGCGGACCCAGATCGTGCTGTCGCCGGGCAAGAGCTACGAGGGCCGGGTGAACGTGTCCAGCCGGGTGCTGCTGTTGCTCGCGGCGCAGGGTCAGGTGGTGCGGGGCCGGCCGCTCGGCTCGTGGACCTCGCACCAGTACCGTTGGTCGCCGCTGACCCGCTGGTGCCCGCAGGGCCTGCCCGAGTGGGCGGTCGAGGCCGCGGAGGTGGAGCTGGCTCGCCGCTGGCTGCGGGCCTGCGGGCCGGCCACGGCGGAGGACCTGCGCTGGTGGGCGGGCTGGACCAAGACGCAGGTCCGGCGCGCGCTGACCGGGCTGGAGCTGGCCGAGGTGGACCTGGACGGCGTTCCCGGCCTGGTGCTGGCCGACGATCTGGAGCCGACCCCGGCGCCCGGGCCGTGGGCCGCGCTGCTGCCGGGCCTGGACTCGACGCCGATGGGCTGGCAGCAGCGGGAATGGTTCCTGGGCGAGCACGGTCCCCGGCTGTTCGACGGGACCGGCAACGTGGGCCCGACGCTGTGGTGGGACGGCCGGATCGTGGGCGGCTGGGCGCAGGACCGGGACGGCGAGA